>CAZDQZ010000001.1:0-2483 GCA_964507835.1 uncultured Candidatus Peribacteria bacterium
CCGGCCCGTGACACCAAAAAACATTCATTCCTCACATTTACAGCACACATGGAAGATTCAACCCGAGACTGCATCCAATCACGAAAATAAAAAATACGATCAACTCACCCGACAGCATTGCGATCGTTGCCATTATGGCTATGCAAACGATCATTGCAGGCCATTGACGTTTTTTCCAATAGTGAAAAACATTCCGCCCCAAAATGAACATCAGACAGCTCCAGAGTAGTACGATGCCACCGAGGATGATATTTTCATTCATAGGAAGATTCTACCAATAAAAAATGAAACACCACACAATGTTCCATTCCTCATATCGTGAAGGTAGATCTTTCTCATAGCTTCTCAATCTCCTTCAAGTCCTTATCGGGTATATACAGGATCAACAAACCAACAACGATACCGCCAATTGCCGTGACGATGTGTTGCCCATCGAAGAGCAAGGCATCAAGAGAATCCAGTACATACCAAATGCCACGCCAGATCATGACGAGACCGATGACGATAGAAACGTTTTTTGCAAAGTACCGAATGACTGCTTCTGTATTTCGCTTCATAGTAGGATCATAGTATCATGAAATGTATGAGAAATTCTATAACTCCCCTCGGTCGAAAATCATTACCACAGGCCCCAAAACTACGACAACTCCTCGGGCCCAGCTTCATCATTCTCGGTCTCGGTCTTGGGAGTGGTGAAGTCGTACTGTGGCCATACATGGCAAGTAACTACGGACTCGGTATCGTCTGGGGAATTCTTGTCGGGATCACGATGCAGTTTTTCATCAACATGGAGGTCGAGCGGTACGCGCTGGTGCATGGGGAAAGTGTTTTCGTTGGATTTACACGCTTGTGGCGATGGTTTCCCGTGTGGTTTATTGCTTCCACATTTTTGGGATTTGGGTGGCCAGGTATTGGCCTCTTCGGAGCAACACTGTTCGGACATGTCCTTGGCGAAGTCGATCCACGAGTCCTTGGCGTAGGGATCTTCCTAGCTATCGGTGCGATATTGACGCTCGGGAGCGTGCTGTATAAAACCGTCGAAACACTGCAGAAGTACCTCATAGGGATCGGTGTACCGTTCATCGCTATCCTGACGTACTACCTCGCTGACTTTTCCGATCTCGATCTGCTCGCCAAGGGACTCCTTGGGATGGGCTCCGTGGGCGGTGTTCCGTACTTCTTTCTCCCTGAAGGGTTAGTATTTGGTACGTTCCTCGGTGCCTTGGCGTATGCGGGCGCAGGTGGAAACTTAAATCTGGCTCAGTCGTGCTATGTGCGTGACAAAGGCTACGGTATGGGTGCGTATGCCGACAAAATCACGGGAATAATATCCGGCAAAGAGCAAAAGTCCTTCTCGCTGACGGGACACACATTCGATAGTACGCCAGAAAACCTGCGCACATTTCGTACTTGGTGGAAGCTTGTCAACACGGAGCACTTCCTTGTGTTTTGGCTTCTCGGACTCTTCACCATGCTGACACTCTCCCTGCTTTCTTTTACAACGACATTCGGGTTGGAAGGCAACGCCAGCGGTATCATGTTCGTTATCAATGAGGGTGCTAAAATCGGTCGTGAGACCCTTCCCCTCCTCGGATCGCTCTTCCTCATCGTCACGGGGACGATGCTCTGTGCCACTCAGCTCACCGTGCTGGATTCAACGAGTCGTATCATCACCGAGAACGCCTTACTTCTCGCACCAAAAGCAACATACAACGTATCGCGTAGTTACTACATCGTCCTCTGGCTTCAGATTTTCTTCGGCATCGCCGTGTTCCTCGTAGGGTTTGATCAACCCCTCACGCTCATCGTCCTCGGTGCGATCATCAACGCATTCAGCATGTTCGTGTATACGGGGATCCTCCTGTGGATGAACAATCGGTTACTTGCACCAGAAGTACGACCGGCGCTCTGGAGAAATGTTGTCATGCTGTTCACGTTTTTGTTCCTTGGCGCATTCTGTCTCGTGACAGCTGTGGAAAAATTGCTGTGAAGACGTCACTGTGCACACTTCACATGCGTGATAGCTACGAAAGCGAAATATATTCTGGTAATAGGTACACAGAAGTTGCCACATCACCTCTCGACACAGAACCATTTTTCCGCTATAATGATATGAATGCTTACATTCAAAGCCGATCTCAGGCTCAACGTGAAGAAAGATGCACTTGTCGCGTCCGTCGCGACGTTCGTGCTCTCTTCTTTCTTCTTTGTGATGGCATTCGTTCTCTACCCTGCGATGAGCCTCTCATTCTAAGAGAGCTCGCAAAAAGAAAACGAATACACACACTGACCTCACGAAAAAGAACGCTCTCACCAGCGTGGGTTTTGACGTACGGATAAAAAGCGTACACTAATTACATGAGACAGTCCGCCACGTTCGCTATCCTCTTTACAGCCATGCTCCTAGGGCTCATTGGTGGGATGGCAGGAGGCATCTTCGTTCTCTGGATGCGATCCAATGACAACCGGGCGCTCATTGCAGA
>CAZDQZ010000001.1:2583-31400 GCA_964507835.1 uncultured Candidatus Peribacteria bacterium
CGCAAGATCGGCAAGATGCTCGCCGAGCACGGGATCTATGTACAGCACCTTGGGATCGGGTGGAATGAATGGCGCTACCACTGGACGCTCTGGAACCACGAACTAGAGTGGAAAGACACGAAAGCAGAAGACTATGTTGTATCAGGAAAAGAACCAGGGGTACCGCAGAAGCGCATACCGAAAGTAATTACACCGTGTCAGGAGGGAGAGTTTGGGTGCTAAGGGATAACCTTACCTCACAGAAGAGGGAGCTGACCCTGCATTCGCTTGATACCTCTTTCCTGCTTCAGACTTTAACCAATCCGTTAGTTGGATCATTGGTCCAGTGTATACCCTTCGAACATTGTTCGTGCCTACCCACTGTTCAGGCTTTTCTGTGGGATCCATGGTCCAATTTTTGGATGATAGGTATAAATCTGGATTCTTGATCGCCCCAGGGACACCCTCTACAGACACTATGAATCTCCCTGAATCACCCAAACTCTTTTTAAGAATGTCATTGTGAGAATAGACGATCGGTTTCTTGCCCTTCGAATAATAAATCATCGTCTGTGACTTGTTATCTACATGTAGTGCACACCCATCATCAAATTCATAGACAAAAACATCGACACCATCCCCATATGTTTCAAGGGGGAGTGGAGCATCAACAGATAATCCTAAATATTCACGATACTGATCGACGGAAAAGAAGAGAACTGATGCCACACGTTTCTCAGGATCGTTTGGATGGTGCCATTCCGATCCAAATTGTGCAGTGCCTTGCGATTCATCTCCAGAACTCAAGCGAAATACTTTGACCCCATCCTTCTCTTCAACTGTCATAAGCGTCACTGGCAATGACGGTGAAGATGGCGCGAGTTCCTGATGATCAGGCTTAGCAGGAAGGGAATCTGCTTTCTGTGATGAAAGAGTAGTGCCCGATAGAGTGGCAGGATCAATGACCGATGCCGGCTGACGTGTCGGCTCGGGCGTCTCCACTCCCACGCGCTCACCTCGATTTCTCGAAAAACTATAACCACCAACTCCAAGAGCACCGACAGCCAACGTGAGTACAGCTACGATCCCAGCTCTGGTACGCGACCTTGGATCAGCGACACGCTGGAGTGTGTCCTGAGTAGACTTTCGCAATTCAACAGTTTCGAGGGTGGCACTATAAGAAAAATCTGTACCTCTCTCCATGGCGTCGAGAGCTTGGACAACTTCCTGCATCGTCGGACGTGCGTCAGGTGTGATAGAAGTCATTCGAGAAATTAACTCAGCCAACGGCGAAGGCAAATCTGCTACATCAATATTCAATTTTTTTCGAGCCGTATTCACATCAGTGGGTACTGTAGATTGACGAGCGTTAAACAGGGAAAAAGTCGCTGTATGACCTTCTTCATGACCTTCGAGTGCCTCGAAGTGCGGAACACGTCCTGTCGATAGCTCATACAGTATACATCCTAGAGAAAACACATCGGACTTCTCACTTGATGCGACTGACCCAAGAGAAATTGTCTCAGGAGCCATGTATCGAGGGGTACCAAGAATACTACCGTCTTGAGTAAGATTCGTTTGTGGATCCTGGTCTTTATATTTAGCTAAGCCAAAATCTGCAACTTTCAGCACCCCATCCTTCGTCATCAAAATGTTAGCAGGCTTCAAATCACGATGAATGACGTTCGCCTTATGCGCTGCATGAACTCCGGCTGCGATTTGCTTCCCATAATTGATAACATCTGTAGCAGAAAGAGGTGTCCCGACTATTTGTGTCAAATCTCCACCGTCTACATACTCCGTCAAAAAAATGACAGTACCGTCTCCTAGAATTTTGGCATATTCTGCACGTACAACATTCGGATGTGATACTGTAGCAACGCTCTGAATCTCGCGAATAAAACGAAGTTTGGCAGAAGGATTATCGCAATATTTTCCAGAAACCAATTTCATTGCATATTTCCTTATTCCTATGATCGGAATATCACTTTCAACTAAATAGACTGTGCCCATCGCTCCATTACCTAGCTTTTTTCTTACAATATATTGATCGTCAATCACTGCTCCTTCTGCCAATAGACTCTGGAGATTGTCACGCACCTTATCTGTTTCAGCGAAATTGGAAGTAGTGTGTGCTGATGTTTGTTCAGAGACTGAGAAACTCTCAGAATTTCTAACAGAACCACTTTCTGTTGCTTCAACAGGAAGCAGTGATTCTCCATCTCCTGCAGTAGGTGGCTGAACGATTGCCATAACCACTCAATAGTACTTTTTTTAGCACTTTTGTCAAGGAAACTCCACAGGAATCTACAACAAATATAGGCACTAACATCAATGCTTCAATGTTGCGCTACTCGAGCTTGATGCGAGCTGAATCGATGAGAAGGACGAGAACGATGAAGTTGAAACGAATGGAAAAGGATTACTGATGGAGCTAAATCCTCCGGATGATGAGACGTAGGCAGAGCTAGATACGCTACTCATCGAAGATATAGAAAATGGCCACGGTGGAGCTGGTTGAATGTTTTCAAAACTAGAGACACTGGAATATGAGATAGAAAAACTCGAAGACTGATTGCTGATGGAAGTAGAGCTAGAAGAAACAGAGCTCCCAAAAGGACCTGGTGCTGGATGAGGAATGATAGGAATACTAGAAATACTAGAAATGCTCTGAAACGAACTTGATGTTGTGCTCGTGCTACTGACAGAAGGAAAAGGATAGACAATAGTCTTTAAGAGAGCGGATGGAACGAATGGCCCTGAGGTATTTTGCTGAATATTCACAGAAGACTGTGCCTCTGCAGTCTTTGGGGTGACAGCACTCCCAAGTGGCGCAAACGTCACAGTCGCCACATCTTTGACAGGCGTAGCCCCAGACACACTAAAATCATCATCCCCTGCTTCCTGCACCGCTGGTGGCATCTCTCCTCTAGAAATCTGATAACTGACGAAGATGGTACCGAGGAGTACAAGAAATAGAAGTAGAGCAACAAAGAGTTGTTCATGTCTGTGCTCGGTGTGGTTGTTTGTTCTATCCATGGTTTGATGTATTTTTTTGTTTCTCATCAGTATAGAAGATTTAACGTAAAATCTCAAGCCTTTTCTACCCTTCTACCGTAGAATCAAGTCGTTCACTCCCCTTCCTTACTCTCATGAAGCCAATACTTCTCTGCTTACACGGCTGGGGTGGCTCCAAACAATCATTCGCCGAACTCCGTACGGCACTCAAGAACGACGATATCGAAATCCTCACACCGGACCTGCCTGGGTTTGGTAGTGAACCAGAGCCAACACGACCATGGACGAATGATGACTATGCGGATTGGGTAGAGAACTGGCTTAAAAAAAGCGGAAAGCTGGAAGCGATAAGCGGGAAGCTCTACCTCCTTGGACATTCTCATGGTGGAAGAATTGCACTGAAACTTGCAAACAGAGAATCAGTCACAAGTCACAAGTCACAAGTCACAAGTAAACTACGTACTCATAGCTCACAGCTCATAGCTCATAGCTTCCATATCGAACATCTCTTTCTCTGTGCTCCCGCCGGCATCCGTCACGCCAGACATTTCAAGCGAATCATCGGACTTCTGCTCGCGAAGACTGGATCATTCTTCCTCGCTATTCCTGGGCTCAACATACTCGCCCCCATTGGCAAGAAACTGCTCTACAGGCTCGTCCGTGTGCATGATTACGAAATAGCGAGCCCTGTGATGAGGCAAACGATGATCAATGTCGCGCGGGAAGATCTGCGTCCACTCCTCTCTTCCATCGCTCTTCCCACTGATCTCTTCTGGGGGAAAGATGACGGAATGACGCCGTTCTCCGATGCACTCATCATGGAGAGGGAACTACCGCATGCGACACTGCATGCGTTTGAAGGTGTACGGCACAGAGTGCATCGAGACAAAGCCAGGGAGATTGCGGAAGTGATACGAGAAAAAATATTAGGTACATGATGAGTCAAAGAAGGATTCTTTACATTGGGAGCACGATGCTTCGTGCGTTTGACAAGTGCTAATAAGGGTCATCGACCGCGGGAAGCATCCCGCTCCCTTTTAAAAAATATTATCAGCTAGAATATACCCATGAGCACATTCAACACTCTCTTCCTCACCCTCACCGCACTCGCCTGTGTCTCCCCTCTCCTGACACTTCTGCACCTGTGGCAGATGAAGGAGTGGCGGTGGGACAGACTGCTAGATCACCTAAAGACAGAAGGAATCTTCATAACTCTCGTGGGCAAAGCACGGTACTTGATTGGTGCCCTGTGGCTCCTGAACGGACTCCTCGTCTTCGCATTCATGAGTCAATCGACTGAAAGCAGGGATCTGTTCTTCTCCATCTGGTTGCTAATACTCCCAGCACTCCTCGTGATACTAGGAACACTGCAATGGTTCATGAAGAAACAGCCAATGCCTGTCTGGACTCGCAAAGCTGAGCTCATGTTCGTCGTGAGCATTCTCCTCACGATTGGTGCTGGTGTCCTTGTAATGATATATACGAGTTTTGGCTTCGATAAGCCAGAAAACATCATTAAGACGAACACTTTTGCGTGGATCACTACCCTCCTTCCCTATCTAGGGTCCTTCTTTGTCGTTCTCTCCTGGCTCCTCCTCCGCCCCATTGACCTCTTCCTCAAAAATCGAATTCTCGCGCGCGCGAAAGCTCTACGAGCGTCTCATCCGCACCTCATCGTCATCGGCATCACAGGGAGTGTAGGAAAAACAACAACGAAGGAACTCATCCATCATCTGCTCAAAGACAAAGGAGCTATAGCCACACCACTGCACGTCAATACAGAGATGGGTGTGGCTGGGTGGCTGTCTTCCGTATTGAAGGACGAACCATATGATTCCACGAGAATCCTCGTCGTCGAGATGGGTGCCTACAGAATCGGAGAAATCGCACTACTCTGTGAGATCGCACAACCGACCATTGGCGTCGTAACCTTTGTCGGCAAGCAACACAGCGGACTCTTCGGGGGAGAAGAAGCGATCGCAAAGGCAAAAGGTGAACTCGTGGCACATCTTCCAAAAAACGGACATGCATTCGTCAATGCTGACAGCCCACTCATCGACCTCCTGCTCAAAGAATCGACAGTGAATCCCATCACCATCGGCTCAGGCGCAAGCGCTCAGATCGTGGCACTCGATATCGAAGAAACTGGCAAAGGAGTACGGTTTACCACGTTCGATACAACATTCGATGTTCCCCTTGCAGGGACGCACAACGTCACGAATATTTTGCTCGCGATCGCTACTGCGAAACATCTCGGTGTCGGACTGCCAGAAATCAGACAATCACTCAGAAATTTCACGGCATTCGAGCGAACATTCTCCGTACGCCGTGAACACGGCATCACCATTCTTGATAACTCGTATAACTCTTCCGCTGAAAGCGCCGAAGCAGGGATCGATTGGGCGAAGAGGCAACCCAACAAAGAGAAAATCCTCGTCATGAGTGGCATCATCGAACTTGGAAACGATGAAGAACGTGTGCACCGCATGATCGCCGAGAAAGCCGTGAAGGTCTTTCAGAAGGTGTACATCACACAAGAACGATTTCTAACCTACTTCAAGCCATTCTTCGGGGAGAGAGCCTCTCTCGTTTCTGCCAAAAAACAACCACTATCCTCTGGCGCTCTGCTGGTATGCATGGGACGGATGTCAGGTGAAACAATTGAACGATTCATGCCAGAGAAAAATGAATTATGAATGAAGAATTATGAATTATGATGAAGGAAATCTTTATCTGCGGGTCGAAGACCCGCGCTCATACTCTACAATATAGAACTTATGACTGAAGACTTGTGACGTATGACTTGTGACTTCTACGAACCCTAACCCAAACCCTAACCCCAAGCCACCCTGTCCTCCCCCATCCACCACACCTACGGCCCACACGTCGATCGAGCCACTCTCTGGCGCTCACTCTCCCTATCGTACAAACCATGGCTCTATCGAAAGGGTCCATCGATCGAGAAGTTACGAAGCGCGCTCAAAGAAAAATTCAATGCATCTGTGACGCTGTTTTCCTCCGGTCGTGAAGGTCTTCTCGCCCTCCTGCGTGCTCTCGATGTCAGGCCTGGGCAGGAGATCATCGTCCAGGGATACACATGCGTCGTCGTACCGAATGCGATCCATGCAGCTGGTGCCGTCCCAGTGTACGCCGACATCGATCCAGAAACGCTCAATCTCACACGACAAACTGTGAAAGCCGTGATCACCGATCGCACGAAAGCGATCATCTGCCAACATACATTCGGCATCCCCGCTCCGCTCGATGCACTGCGAGAACTGTGTGACGAGAACAATATCATTCTCATCGAAGACTGTGCACACATCCTGCCCGATGCCAAAGGACCACAAGGAATAGGAATGACCGGAGACTATGCAATCCTGAGTTTTGGGCGAGATAAAGCTATCTCAGGTATCACAGGTGGTGCCATCGTTGCTCGTAGCCCTGCGGTAGCCGCGATCCTCCGTGAACTAGAGAAAACGGCACTACACCTCTCACTCTGGACGATCGGGATGTTGCTCGAGTACCCGTCACGCATGCACTCCATCGTACGTCCGCTCGCAGGCACCATGTTCCTGAAGCCTGTCCTCTGGTTACTTCAAAGGATGAGGATGATCGTCCCCGTCGTGACTGCAGATGAGAAAGCCGGTCGCATGTCGCCTATTCTCCATAAAATACCGAATGTCTGTTCTGCTCTCGCACTACGATCTCTGCAAGCACTCCCCCGTCTCAATGAACGAAGACGCACGCTGACATCATTCTATCTCGCACATGGCAAAAAGCAGTCCTGGCCGATTCCTGATGGCATACGAGCCGATATGCCACTCCAGAAATTTCCCATCTTCGTCACGAATGCTCCGGGGAAGCGATCGATCCTCACAAAGGACAACATTCATCTCGATGACGGCTGGACGGGGTGCGTTATCTGCCCAGAGAGTGTGTCTCTCGAGGTAGCTGGCTACGAATGGGGCAAGGATCCTCTCGCAGAGCAAGCCTGCAAACACATTCTGAATCTACCCACACATCCGACGATGACACTGTACCAGGCACAGATTTTGGCGAAGAAAATTGATACATTACTCAAATAAATTACGTGAGAACTGCAAGATTTTCTTTCCACTTTTTTTAGAAAAAAGTGGAGAAAAAATCGTCGCTTGTTGGACAGTGCCTACGCAGAGCGGCTCGTATCTGCTGAAAGCGTGAACTCCTCGCTCGCCCCCGCTCGCTCGTCAAACAGCACGCTTTCATATCGCAGATACTCACCGACTGCGTAACAGCACTGTCCAAGGCGACAAATAAATAAGGTAATACTAATTTTTCCGCTATCATTCCTCCGATGACCATCACTCAAGCCCTCGATCAACAAGCCTGGGATGCCTTCCTCAGTCGTCAGCAGTACCGCCCGTTCCTCCAAAGCTGGACTATGGGGGAGGTGTACAGAGACATCGGGCAAGAGCCCGTCAGGATCGAAGCACGGGAAAACAATGAACTAATCGCAATCTGCTATGCACACGTTGTGCCAGCAAAACGAGGGAGGCATCTCTCGATTCCCTACGGCCCCATCATCGATTCCTCGCTTTCTGATGAACAAAAATCTGAAGTCCTGTGTGCTCTTACTCATGAACTCCAAAAGCTGGCAAAACAGTTTCAATGCACATTTGTCCGCATGAGTCCTTTTCAATCAATTATCAATTATCAATTATCAATTATTCATTCCGTCCCCTCCCCACTCCATCTCCTCGCAGAGCACGTATGGTACGTACCTCTCACCACTCCTGACGCATGGACAAGCGAGATGCGACAGACGACGTACGATAGTCGATCAGAGGAAGAAATCCTCAAAGAGATGCGTAAAACGACGCGTAACCTCATCCGCAGAGCCGAGAAGGATGGCGTCACCATCGAGGTATCGACGAATCCTCTCCAAGATCTGGATGATCACTTCATCAGACTGCATGACGAAACACGCAAACGACACAAGTTTACGCCGTACTCCAATGCATTCTTCAGAGCGCAGGTGAAGCACTTTGCTCCCCGGAATGAATGCACGGTCTACCTAGCCAAATACCAAGGAGACGTCATCGGAGCATCCGTCCACATGCATGCATTCGGCGAAACAAGCTACCACCATGGTGCGAGTTCCAGCAATCATCATAAAATCCCCTCAAGCTATCTCCTGCAGTGGAGAGCAATCCAAGATGCGATGAAACGGAAAGATCATGTCTATAACTTCTGGGGAATAGCGCCACGGAGCGATGAGCGATTAGCGATGAGCGATGAGCAAAAAAATGCTGATACACACAGCTCAAAGCTTACGGCTCAAAGCGTAAAGCACCCCTTCGCCGGTGTCACCCTGTTTAAAACCGGCTTCGGAGGCTCTTTACTCAATCTCCAGCACTGCATGGATATCCCTGTTTCAAAAAAGTACTGGCTGACGTACGGGTTTGAAATATTCAGGAAGTGGCGACGAGGATTTTAGAAGCAGAAATCCAATCGATAAATATCGCTCTCTGTGCTATAATGAAACGAAATCCTTCCTCCAATATATGCCCACAAACACTGAATCTAGCTCTGGAACACCGATTGAGAAGAAGCTTGATCTCATCATCGCGCACCTAGAAAAAATCGATGCTCGTGATCGGTTGCGCATGTGGGGAGGGTTCATCCGTGGATGCATCGCGATTGTACCGATTGCCTTCCTTGTCTGGAGTTCGTGGTACTTCGTCCAACATGGTGCAGATCTCATGAAACAAATAACGGATATTGCCGCCTCCTCCGCAGCCAAATATACCCAGACCTCTGGACAAGGAATGGTCGATGAACTCATGAAGAAGTATTCATTCCCTGGTGCGACGAAGTAGAGGATGAGGGGGGGTAGAGGATGAGATGATGTAGAGGAGGAGAGGGAGAGAAGGGTGACGTAGAACGTCTGAGAATCGCTTGCGAAGAAAGAAGCGTGCCGAAGGCAGGCTACGCCTCCTCATCCCCTACCCTTCTCCACTGCGGTGGAGAAGGGTGACTCAAGAAATAAGAGAAACAGAGTTGGGAATCGCTTGCGCAAGCAAAAAAACGCGAAGCGTTGGGTGCCGAAGGCGGGTCCCGACGCTGGAGCGTCTCCTTGAAGGGAAAGGGGTTCCGCAGGGGAAAACCGACAAGGTTTTCCCCTGCGAATTTCAAAAGAGCGGAAGACCCCCATCTCCCGCTCTCGGTGGTTTCGTTTGGAAAGCCTACTGCGCCAGCTTCACGATGTCCTCCGCCGTCATGCCCGACGTCACGACGAAGCTCGGAAGCCGAAGGAGTTGTGCACGGGAGAAGTGCTTGTCGGGGAACTGTGAGACACCGAAGAGGTATGCCATGCTTCCCGCAGTCGACATCACGCGATCATTCACGCCTCCACGCGAGTATCCAATCGCGTACACTTCTCGGCGTGTTAGATCCTCGATGAGCTTCTTGCTCTGCGAGAGCTCGAGGGACACCTCTGAATCTGTCATCGAACGCAGATCGTCACCGGTGTGACCGCCGGACTGCAAATCATTGCCATTGGCGAGAAGCGTGAGCACCATCTTCTCTGTGATCCCCGTCATGCCGATGTCCTTGGTCTGCAAGAACAGCGTAGCTCCCACTCCGGCACTCTGGAGTGCATCCGAAACCTGACGGACGTTCTTCGCATTCACAGAAGCCACCGTGAGGATCACGGTGTCCGGACTGATGCGTACATCCTTCGTCTCCTGTGCTACGACGATATCGTAGAGATTCTTGAGTGTCGTGATTTTCTTGCCTGCAGATTTGAGAGATGCAATGTGCTTCGGTAATGCAGCGATGCTCACGGTGTCATCGGCGTTATACTGTAGGACAGGAACGGTGTACCCATCCTGACGAACGAGGAAAACTGGGAGGAACTGCTTCAAGTATTGCGTCGAAACATAGCCTTCCTTGCCGTCGAAGTTCACACGAGCCCACTCACCATTCATCGAGATCGGCTTCACGATGGACTGCCCAGGAAGCTCAGCGACTTTCTCCGCTTGTGTGGATGGTTCCCGACGAATATTGAGGAAGGCGTAGTCGACGAAGTACTTCCCTTCAAACTGCTTTTTCTCCTCTGGTAGTCTCTGCTCTGTCGTAACTTTCGCGAGATAACGGAAAGAGACATATCCCTCTTTTCCGTTCTGCAAGCGAACTTTAGCCCAACCTGCGTTCGGGATCTCAAGCACGGTGAGCATGTCACCCTGGTTCAGTCGATCGATCTGCGTGGCCGTCACCTGCATCGACGAACGAACGTTGAGGAACGGATTATTGACGCGGTACACATTCCCTCCCTGGTCGGTCACCGCTGTACGAATATTGTCGTACAACTTCTGCTTCGCCGAATCGACAACGAGAGGTGCAGAAGAACTTGTTAGGCCAGTCGTCTGCATCCCGGCTGAACTCACGCTGAACTCCGGCGTACCAGTCGAGCTCGAGCTCATCGTCGTCGCGGTTAGATCATCACCGAGCGTCTCTGTACTGAGAGAAGAGCTACTGCTGGAGGCAACCGAGATTTCCTCCACCTTCTGCAGATCTTGATCGGTGAACGTCAGATCCTCAAATGTTGTATCCGGCTCGGGAGCCGACGAGCATCCGACGAAAAGAACGCCGAAGCAGAGAATGAGAACGAAGGTGGTAAGAGAACGACGGGACATGGAACGGGAGGGAAAAAAGGTGGAATGAAAAAATTACATGCGATCGGGAACGCGAATGGTAAGAATCTCCGCGCCAGTCTTGAGGACGCGGGCCGTATTCTTCGCGAGGAGGAGGCGAAATGTCCGAGTGTCCCCCGTCGACGTCAGTATGTCATCGGACGCGTAGAAACGATTGAAGGCCTGACACAATTCATAGATGTACACCGTCAATTTATGGGGAAGGTGATCCTTACGAGCAGACTCCAGCACATCACGGAACTGCACGAGGAGCTTGATGAGTGTGCGCTCTGCAGTGCTCAGACGATCGATGTTGGGCACCGCACTGATCTCTCCGTCCCCTGCCTTGCGGAGAACCGACATGGCGCGAGCATGGGTGTACTGAACGTACGGCGCACTATTGCCCTCGAAGCTGAGCATCTTGTCCCAGTCGAAGACCATATCCATTTTGCGATTCTGACTGAGGATGCCGTACACCAACGCTCCGATGCCGATCATCTCTGATAGTTCCTTCGGATCATCGGTCTGGATTTTCTCCCCTCGCTCTTTGATGATGGCATCCGCTCTCGTCACGGCTTCATCGAGTACTTCCTCTAAGCGCAGAATGTTGCCTTTGCGAGTGCTCATCGCCTTGTCCGCAAAACGCATACGTCCGAAGAGCACATGCTCCAGTGCAGGCAGGTCCCATCCAAGCATGCGTACCGTCTCGAATAACTGCTGAAAATGATTCTGTTGCTCGACGCCAACGACGTACACAATCGATGATGGATGCCAGGTGTCGATTCTGTAGCGGATCGTCGCGAGATCACGGGTGAGGTAAATGGTTGACCCATCGGACTTCACGACGATGGCAGTCGGGATCTTCGTTGTTTCCGGGAATTCCACCACGAGTGCACCTTTCTCGCCTGTCGTAAATACGCCCTTCTTCTTACCCTCTTCGATCACCGGCGCCATACGATCTTCGTAGAAACTCTCGCCAAGCACCGCATCGAAACGAACGTGGAGCCGACGGTACACATCGTCCATTTCCCTGAGAGTAATCTCCACGACGGACGCCCAGAACGTCTTGAGCCCTGCATCTCCTTGCTCCAGGGACGCAAATGCAGCACGCCCCTCATCTTCCAGTGCTGGGCTCTTCTCCGCTTCGTCGTGAAAACGGACGTAGAGCTGAAGGAGCTCATCCACTGAATGTTCGCTCACGGGCTTCGTTCCCCACTTCGCATGGGCGACGGCCAATTTACCAAACTGCGTCCCCCAATCTCCAATGTGGCTGATGGCAACGACATCGTGACCGGTGAAGCGGTACAGATTCGCGATCGACTGACCAATCATCGTCGTGAGGATGTGATGAATGCCGAGAGGTTTCGCAATATTAGGAGAGGAATACTCTACGATCACTGGCTGTGCCCCTTTCTTCGGCTTCTTTGGTACACACGACTCAGGGACTTCTGCGAGAACGCCACCCAGTGAACGATCGGTGAGAATAATATTCACAAAACCCGGTCCAGCGACGTCTGCAGACTGCACGCCATCGACGGATTGCAGTCCGTCGGCCAACGCCTTCGCCACCTCCTGAGGCTTCTTGCCAACCTTCTTTCCATATTGCAAAGCAATCGAACTTGTTAAATCACCATGACCTTCCTCCATACAAACATCGAAGTGGACAGTTGTCGATTCTCCAAAATTCTTCTTCAAAATCTCCTGAGCGATAGCCGATAAAGTATTTTGAAGTTCGAACAAAGGAAGTGAACAGAGGAATGTCGCTAATGTATACCGTTCAAGTGTGAAGAAAAGACGAAACAATAATTTGTTCTTGATCACTCTTTTTCTTCATTGTTTAACGTATCTTTGTACAAAAAATGTATGCACGATCGTACACCCAATTTCGATCAACGAAAGTAGTCAAAATGTGGAAAACTCTGTGGATAAAATGTGAACAAAAGAAAAGTTTTCCGCACTGTGAAGAGGTGAAATAGGAAAAGATGTCTACACATGAATAGCGCAATATGCTATAATGTTTTGTATAGATAGAATATAAACAACAATGCATCCTAAAGCTCCTCTCATCATAGGCATGAGCTCACTCATGCTCTTCGCCTGTGCTGTCCCATGGAGGAATTCTGATTCCGTCGCTGTCTCCGGTGGGCGGAGTGCACTCTTCACGACTGATGCGCTGTCGTTGAGTGCGCTGAATAACACTGTCATCCGTCGATCGGCACTCCTCAGCCTCTATGTCGCAGACTACCTGTCACAGTCAGTCAATACGGAAATGCAAGGAGCCATTACCGCAGTCACTGCACAGAACATCATGATGCAGGCGCAGGAAAGTGTCCGTGACCCGGACTACGAACTCCTGCAAGCACTGCAAGACGCTCTCGAAGTCGACGTCGCTGATTTACTCAATCGTAGTGATAACCGTGAGCAAGCGCTCGATACGTACAGTGATGCGATGACGAACGTTGCAGAGCGCGCCAATGAGCGCTTCAAAGAACTCTCGAGTGTCCAGGAAGAACTCGCCGATCTCCTTAGGTCACAAAAGAAGGAGAAGACGACCGCGGAGAAAGACGTGAAGCAAGCACTCAAAGTCAAAGACTTCACACAAGCACAAGAACTGCAGAAGACGCTCCTGGAGAAGGAAAGCGCGTACGCCGATACGACACTGAAGAAGAGCCAAGTCGACGATATCGTCAGTATGCTCGACCAACTCCTGAATCTCTACGGCCAGAAAATCCTCGCCATCCAAAAGAACCGCGAAGCACTCATCGTGGGTGTGAAAGTGGTCGATGTCCCTGGCATCGATGACCTCCAGCTCATCGAACGCATCAAGAAGAAGAGCTCAAGAAGCAATGGATCATTCGATACGCTATTCCAGGGGACAGGGCTACAGTGAGCGGAAAAGTGTCACAGTATGAAGTCCAAAGTACTCATACTGCCATATTTCCCCACTGTCGAACTTCCGCACTTTTATAGAACTTTCGCACTTCCAAGATATCCCATTTTCTGGTATACTTATTCGATACGTCTATGGCTACCACACCCACAAAAACCACAGCGCACAGTAGCGGGAAATTCTTGAATCTCCTCGATGAGCTCCTCGGGCTCCATGCCAACATCGACGAAATCCTCAAGAAAGATGATGATGACGGTACGTACAGCAAAGAGGAGAAGGACATCGTGCGTCGCTACGAAGAGGGCCTCCAGAAGATCCTCGATGTCATCGCTCCGGCGGGCCTCAAGTTCGATCGATCGATGATTCACCTCAACGAACAGTTGGTGGCTCGCAGTTTCTACGCATACAACTGGCCCAGTCAGATCTACCCGAACTGGCTCAGTCAGCTCATCAACTTCGACATCCAGCTCGACCTCTCGATGTTCATCTACCCCGCGAGCAACAAGGTCATCCTGAAGATGCTACGGAAGAAAGTCGCCGAAATGCGTAGTAGTATCCGCATGCTCCAGCAACGAGGCATCGTCCGTGATCCTGCGCTCGAAGCAGCGCTCCAGGACGCAGAAGAACTTCGCGACTTGCTCGCACGTGGCTCCGAGAAGCTCTTCCAGCTCGGGTTCTACTTCACCATCTACGCCGAGAACGAAGCGAAACTGAAGAAAGTGCAGACCGACGTGGAAGCCATCCTCGGTGGCAAGCTCATCCTCACGAAAGCGGCGGCATTCCAGATGGAGCACGGATGGAACAGCTGTCTCCCCTACTGTCTCGATGAACTCGACTTCAGTCGCAACATGAACACGCAGGCGCTCGCCACGAGCTTCCCGTTCAGTTCCTCGGACCTCACGGATGATCACGGCATTCTCTACGGCATCAACAGACACAACGACTCGCTCATCATCTTCGATCGCTTCGACCTGCCGAATGCGAATGCGAACGTCTTCGCGACCTCCGGTGCCGGTAAATCCTACGTCGTGAAGCTAGAGATCCTTCGCTCGCTCATCCAAGGCGTGCAGGCATTCGTCATCGATCCAGAGAACGAATATGTCGATCTGTGTCGCACGGTCGGTGGCACGATGATCCCGATCTCTCTCCAAGGATCGCACCGCATCAATCCCTTCGATCTGCCACACGCCGTTCGAGGCGATGAAGCAGAGACAGGAGAAGTCCTGAGGAGTGCGGTCATCAACCTCCATGGTCTCTTCAAGCTCATGCTCGGGAGCATCACGCCAGCAGAAGAAGGTGTCCTCGACAAAGCCATCCTCGACACGTACGCCCTCAAAGGCATCACACTCGAGACTCTCGAACCGGGAAAACTGGAAGTGCCCACACTCAATGATTTGATCGACGTGCTCATGACGAGCCAAGGGGGAGAATCGATGGCACAGACTCTTCAGAAGTACACGAAGGGAAGCTTCTCCGGCCTCTTCGATAAGCCTACGAACGTCGAGCTCGATAACGAAATGGTCGTGTTTCAGATCCGCGACCTGGAGGACGTCCTCCGCCCGATCGCCATCTACGTCGTCCTTAACTTCCTTTGGAATCGTATCCGTAGCGACATGCGCCGACGCTTCCTCGTCATCGACGAAGCGTGGAACCTCATGCAGTACGAAGATTCAGCACAATTCTTGTACGGTCTCATCAAACGCGCGCGTAAGTACTACCTCGGTGTCACCACGATCACACAAGACGTCGATGACTTCATCAACTCTCCGTACGGCAGACCGATCATCAGCAACACATCACTCCAGATGCTCCTGAAGCAATCAGCAGCGAGCGTGGATAACCTCGCGAAGCTCTTCTATCTCACAGAGGGCGAGAAGTATCTGCTCCTCAACTCCGGCGTGGGACAGGGACTCCTCTTCGCCAACAACACGCACGTTGCGATCCAGGTCGTCGCGAGTCCGAGCGAGCACCAGATCATCACGACGAAGCCAGAAGAAGTCATGAAGAAGCGAGCGGATGAGAAAGAGAAAGTGGAAGGGAAATAAGTTGCTCGTATCCTCGTTGCTCGTTTTGGTGTGAATGAGTGAAATAATGAGGAGAGGTACGATACGATCGACGGAGAATCGGCAGAATTTTTGATGCGTATATATACCGAAAATATTTGCCAAGACCCTTGACAAAACAATGAGAAAAGTACAGTAATTGCGGGCATGGTCAAACGCGAAGGATTTACCCTCATCGAGCTTCTGATTGCCATTGCAATCATGGGAATGCTCGCTGGCGTCGTCATCAATGCGATCAACCCAAAGAAATCGCTTGACGAAGCGATGAATGTATCTCGGTTGCACGCGATCAAGCAAATCGAAAGTGCCATGCTCCAAGTACTGATCGACAGCAAAAATTTGCCATCGAATATTCCGGCAAATAAAACGAGTGCCAAAGACATCTGCCAAGAAACGGTAACTGGTGAAGCGTGCACCGTAACGCTCGCGGGCGTAGACCTGAGTATCCTCACCGGAACGTACGTCGCACACGTGCCGGTTGACCCCGCTGAAACAGGTGTGGAGATCACAGGCTATCGCGTGTACAGAGACGGATCATTCTACAAAGCATGCTCACCGAAAATTGATCCAGAATGCGGTGACACTGGTGGCGGAACATCATCATCGTCACCGTCATCGAGCGCATCACAAAGTAGCGGAGGATCATCCGTTGCTTCGTGCACACCAACGACGTACGCGAGCACGCGCACGCTTACACTCTGGCTCGACGCAAGCGCTGGCACAGTAAAGAAAACCGGTGGCGCGGTGGCGCAGAACGGCGATGCAATCACGACCTGGGAAGACACGTATCTCTCGCAGAACGATGTCACACAATCTCAGTCGCAGTTACGACCGATCTACAGCAATGGAGCTGTAGTCTTCGATGGAGCCGATGACGGCCTGAGTCACGTTGGCAATGTAACGAACTTTGAAGGAACAACGTTCATCGTCTTCAAGAACTCTGGCGGTCCCAGCGAGCAGACTCTGATCTCGGTCGATGGTGGTGCAAGTGATGTTGGGAGCTACCTCTCCATCAAGCCGGGCATCAACCAAGGCGGAGATCATGGCCTCGCACTCGGGCACCGCACAGCACAACAGTACTACGGTGCGAACACCTGTCTTCCTGTGAATACGAGCACACACTACATTGCCTTCCAGTACGAACCGACCACAGCTGCTGTCTGGATGGATGGACAATCCCAACTGATGCAAACGAGCGGTAGTTATCAGACTCTTGCATCGCCAACAGGCATCGCACTCGGGACACAGGTAGATAACCTGCAATCAACGACGCCGGGGGCGACATCATTCAATGGTAGTGTCCTCGAAGTCATCTCATACACACAGCAACTCTCGACAGCAGAACGTCAGTGCATCGATACCTATCTCCAGAACAAGTGGAATATCCCCGCGAGCACGGCACAGGGGAATCTCTCGTCGTGCGTCACGATCTGCTGTGGCCCGGGAGGATGTCCATGTGGCAACGGCATCGTCGAAGGAACAGAACAATGTGATGATGGAAACAGAATCAACGGCGATGGTTGTAGTATGTCCTGCAGGAATGAGAGTAGTAGCTCCAGTCATTCATCAACTCTGTCGATGAGCACATCGTCTGCGATCTCTATGTCGACTGCATCGATCCCGATGGGGACATCCTCCAGCTCCTCCATGAGCACAGCATCCATGCCGATGGGGACATCGTCGAGTGCATCAATGTTTGTATCATCAATGTGGATGACGCCGTCATCGTCGAGTTCACCTACGGTATCCTCGATGATGATGTCGGTAAGCTCCACAAGTAGTATGATGACAGCATCTATGGGCATGAGCATGCCAATGATGGGTCCATAACAACGAGAGACTACGACTGCACTTTCCATCGTGTCTCCGGTACGAGCTTACCATCCATTGCGAAGCCAGCGGCCTTCTTGTGTCCCCCGCCCTGGAATGTCGCAGCCATTTTGGAGACATCGACGTCGTCTCTGAGTGTCCGTAGTGACCCCTTCACTTTCCCCGATTTCTCCGCAAGAACGAGGGAGAACTTCATGCCTGGGACTGCATTGACGTAATCGATGGCACCGGTGAGCTCCGAGTACTCGGCACCCGTTGCGCGGAAATCCCCCTCCGTCAGGGCCGAAACAGCACCGCCCTCGTCCGTCACGGAAATCTTCTCAAGGACCCTGCCCCACAGACGCAGTGTGGAGAGCTTCGCTGTACGGAAGACATTCTGCACGATGACTTGTTGACGAGCGCCTGCCCTCAGTAACCGCGCGACGGTCCGATACACACCGGCGGTCGTATTGCTGTGGACGAGACCTCCCGTATCGGTGTAGACACCATTGAGTAGTGCCGTCGCGATGTCTGGTGTGATCGTCCATCCGACGGCATCGGCGAAGTCAGCGACGATTTCGCACGTCGATGCAGCGGACGAAATGACGAAGTTCACGGTAGCGAATTTCGGATTCGTAGGATGATGATCGAAACAGATCGATGGCCAAACGCCTCCAAAGATCTGAGGGTGTTTTTCGTGGAGCTCTGTGAGCTTAGGCTCAGCACTGTCGAGGAAGATGAAGACATCCCCCTCCCGCGGAGCAGGATCATGCACGATGCGTGAAGCGAGAGGAAGAAACTGAAATGTCGGCGGTGCAGGATCGACACAGACAAGAACCGTCTGGATCGGTGCAAGATTGTCCTCGAGCAACTGAGCCATGCCCGAAAGAGAGCCGAGAGCGTCTCCATCGGGGTTCCTGTGACAGACACACACGAGGCGCTTCGCCCCCTTCATGAGCTCGAGTGCCCGATCGATGTCTGCTTTTGGAAGCATAAGGGATGAAGTGTACGTGGAAGGATCACAGCATTCAAAACACTTCTCATACCAGAAACGTCATATTGTTATATTGCTATATTGCAAGGAGTTTACTGGCTGGAGGACGACTTTTTTCTGGGATTTTTCTGTGGAGCAATTTTCATAAGAAGCTCGTCGATGCGGTTCCCGCGCTCCCCGACTTCATCCCTGTAGAAGCGGAGGACGGGGAGCTTATGGATGCGAATTTCCTGGGACATCTTCTTTCGAATCTCCCCCTTCATCTCGATGAGAGCCTCGATCGCACGGTCAACTCCATCGATGGCACTCAAATAAATATCTGCATACGAATAATCGGAGCTCAGTTTCACATCAACGACGCTCACCACCTTCGCTTTCATAGGAGAAATGCGGAGCGCGAATGTCGCGACGATGGAACGGATGATGCCGGCGAGTTGTTCTGGGCGGTGGGACATAGGATTCGTATATGGAATATCGTATGTGGAATATCGAATGATTGCTACTACGAATACGATATACGATATACGATATTCGATATACGCTTGTATCCATGCCCACCTCCGTCGTCTTCCTCGGCACCTCAGCATTCGCAGTTCCCAGTCTGAAGGCCCTTGCACATGATCCAGAATTCAACGTCGAGCTCGTCATCACACAGCCCGATCGACCGGTCGGCAGGAAGCAGATCCTCACACCATCCCCTATCAAACTTCTCTCTCGAGAACTAGGTCTACCCATCGCACAGCCCGAAAACATAAATAATTATCAATTCTCAATTATCAATTATCAATTTCTTGTCGTCGTTTCCTACGGTCAAATCCTCACCCAGAAAATCCTCGATCTCCCGACTATCGCACCCGTGAACCTCCATGCATCGCTCCTGCCTCTGCTCCGTGGTGCTTCGCCTCTCCAGAACGCGATTCTGCAGGGCATGAACGAATCCGGTGTTACAGTGCAGAAAATCGTACGGGAGCTGGATGCCGGCCCCATCCTTGCGCAGACAGTCGTCCCCCTTGATCCGCGCGAAACGTACCAGACTCTCCACGATCGCTTGGCAGTCCTCGGCGCCTCACTCCTCGTTGAGACGCTGAAGAAACCTCTCACGCCCGTGGAACAAAATACATCGAAAGCGACGGTCTGCAGAAAATTGTCGAAAGATGACGGGGCCATAGACCCCCGCACGATGACGGCAGTCGAGATCGATCGACGGGTACGCGCTCTCACGCCGTGGCCAGGCGTCACGATCAACGGCAATCGAATTCTGCGTTCTTCCCTCGCTCCCAGTGCAGAATCGCTCACAATACTCTGTAAGGATGCAACGGAACTTTCTATCGAACAAATACAACCTGCATCAAGAAAACCAATGTCTGGCAAAGCATTTTCTCTCGGGCGCACGCTACAATAATCGCCATGCCTCATCGACTTCGATCCATCATCATCCTCTTCGTTGTACTCCTTCTCGCGACACCAAGTAACGTCTCAGCACTCTCGTCATCGCAAGATACCGATGGTGACGGTATTCCTGATGTGCAGGAAGATGCGAACAACAACGGCATCCCCGATGATGGTGAAACGAATCCTCTGAAAGCAGATACAGACGGTGGAGGAGAATCGGACGGGGCAGAAATCGCCGGGAAGAGAAATCCTCTCGACCCAACGGATGATCTCACCGCTGACGCTGATGGTGACGGACTCGCCAGTGGCATCGAACTCCTCCGTGGCACGAACCCAAAAGTAGCCGATACCGATAGTGATGGCATCAATGATGCATCAGACGCCTTCCCCACGGACAAGAAGTACAGTGTCGACAGCGATGCGAATGGACTCCCCGACGACTGGGAAACATCGACAGGCCTCACGACAGAAGTAATACCTCAGTCACGTGCATCTGATCCGGATAACGACACACTGACGAATGTTGAGGAACTGGCGCGCGGAACTGATCCGCTCAAAGCAGACACGGATGGCGATGGCGTGAACGATAGTGCCGAGCTGAAGGCCGGTCTCAACCCTCGTGAGAATGCTTGCCTCGCGTATGAGCTTGCTCCGAATACATTCGCAGACATGCATGATCACTGGGCGATGAACGTCGTCATGAATCTAGCGAATCTGCACCAGATCCAGAATGGACATCCGATCGTGAGAGGGTACAACGTGACCACGAAAAAAGGAGAGGACATTCAATTCAAGCCTGACCAATTCGTCACACGGTTCGAATTCTTGAAGATGGTACTGGCTTCCACGTGCCGGAAGCTCAGCCCCTTCGCCGATCCCGATGTGCAAGAATTCACCGATGTTCCACGGGCAGTCCAGGACAATGAATCTGCCGATACGACCCTGAAGAGACAGGTGATCTACAGCGCCGCTCAGGATCGTATCGTGAAGGGCTATGCAGACTACAGCTTCAGACCCAATGCTCCGGTGACGCGAGCGGAAGCCGTGAAAATCCTCAGCCTCGCCGTGAAAGGATGGAATGGAGACACGCTCAGCGCCACACCAACGGAGATCTCATTCTTCGACACCAGTACCGAGGAATGGTACTGGCCGTACCTCGAGCTCTCGGTGAAGCGTGAGCTCGTGCAAGGGTACGCCGACAGCACCTTCCGTCCCAACTCCCCCATCACACGCGCAGAAGCTGCGAAGATCATCGAGAAGAGCATCAGGCAGAACCCATTCATCAACGGGTACGTGCTACCGGAGGAAAAGTAGAAGAAAGAAAGGAAAAAAAGGAACGAAAAGAAATCAAGGATCGTTGATTTCCTTGATTTCTTCTTATTCCTGTATTTCTTTTTAGAGCTTCGTCTTCATCTCCTGGAAGGCTGCGATCATGGCATCCAGATCCTCGACGTCGAAGACGATCGTAGACTTCTGGCCTCCGCGAGACTTCTCGGAGACTTTGAAGAACTTGCCGTTACCGGACTGCTTCAAGTCGATGTAGAACGTGCGCTGACGTGCACGAATCGTGATGGAGTGGATCTCCTCGCCATAGCGACTGGAGTTGCCACCACCAGGTCCACCGAAACCGCCACTACGAGGCTGTCCACCGAAACTACGACCACCTCCATGTGCTGGAGCCGGAGCACCAAAGTTGCTCGTTGGTGCGAGTGGATCGTCGTTCCCGACGGGACTACTGAGTTCTGACATTGGATCGAACATAAAAAATTGGGGAAAGAAGTATGTGCTCCCGTGCATCGAGATTGGCTCTGCTCTGCACCCTGTACCGGTAAACCACAACGTATCCCTTGTAGTTCGGAAGCGTAAGCTCAGTATACCAGCACTCCCCCAGCCTGACTAGTTGGCGGGAAACGCATCGAGATTGTATGGATTGTTTTCTGGTGGCGGGTCAACATCATTAGTATCTGGAATCGCGCGAATCACCGCTGGAGCAAAAGTAGTCCTCGAATCTTGCTGAGCAGGTACTGGCACATGTTCTTTCGCTTTTGGTTTGCCTTCTTCCTTCGGATCAAGAACAGTTGCAACGAGCGTCGTCACTCCTAAAACAACAGCAAGCATTTTTAACTTAACCGATGGTCGGTGATGATGATCCGGAGGGATGCACCCATCGTCATCAAAGCCGAAATCGTCATGTTCGTAGAATGACATATAGAGTAGAACTATCAAGATTATAATATATTTGCTTTATTTATCAAGCTGTGGAAACAGGATTGCAGGATCCCCTACTTTCGTCCAATCCTTCTGACTCCCCCACTCTTTCATCTCATCAGTGATCACAAAAGATTTCTCCAGCATTTTCTCTGCGTACGGTACCCCAAGCTGAAGGCTGATCTTCTGCGCCGTCTCTGGCATGAATGGGAGAAGCATGAGCGAGATGTGGCGAAGCATTTCGGCGATCGATGCTAGCACCTGCATCTTCTCCTCACCTTTGAGAGTCCATGGCTTCTTTTGTTCCATGAGGACATTGCCATCGACAGCAAGGTTTACTGCTTGTGTGATCGCACTCGACAGATCGAAAGTATCCATCTGATCCGAGTAGAGCTCCCAGAGACTCGTCACTCGATTCTGTAGTACCTCATCAGCAGAGAGTGTGAACGATCCTCCTTCTTTCTTGAGGAGGACAAGAGCTCGATTCAATAAATTGCCGATCTTATTGCTGAGGACACCGATGTAAAGTTCATCGATGCGCTTCCAGCTGAAGTCTCCGTCGTTACCCACCGGCACTTCATGGCTAAGGTAGAAACGTAGTGGATCAGGATTACCCTTGAAGTGCGCGAGGACTTCCTCTGGTTTCACGACGTTGCCAAGCGACTTACTCATCTTCTCTCCATCACTCGTGAGGAAGCCGTGGATGAGGAGTTGATCGGGAGTGCGAATGCCACTGTGCTTGAGCATCGCAGGCCAAATGAGTGCGTGGAAGCGCGCGATGTCCTTGCCGATCACATGTGTCACGGTTGCATCATCCCACAATTTCGTATCAGCATGATCCGTCAGGAGTCCAAGACCAGAAATATAGTTGGTAAGCGCATCGAACCAGACGTACATCGTCTGCTGTTCATCCCCTGGCACTGGGATACCCCATGATAGACTTGTCTTTGGCCTAGAGAACGATACATCTTCTAAACCCGTGTCGAGGAGCGCGAGCGTCTCATTCTCACGAAAACTTGGCACAATCTTGTACTCTTTATGTAATAATTTTTTGAGCCAAGCAGTTTCCTTCGAAAGCGTGAAAAACCAGTTTTCCTCCTTTACTTCCTCAGGAGCCCTCTGATGATTTTCACACTTGCCATCGACCAAATCTTTCTTCGTGAGGAAGCGCTCACAGCCCGTGCAATAGAGCCCCGTGTAGGTGCGCTTCTCCAGTACTCCAGCCTTCTGTAGACGCTTCCATAATTCGATCACCGTTGGCCAATGCTTACTCTGATCCGTCGTGCGGATGAAGACATCGGCAGAAATACCGAGTTTGGCATACAAGTCCTGAAAGAACGGCACATTACGATCGACGAGTGCTTTCGGCGTCATCTTTTCTTTGTCCGCTGTTTGCTGGATCTTTATCCCGTGTTCGTCCGTGCCGATCTGGAAGCGCACTACATCACCACGAAGACGAAAATAACGAGCAATGACGTCTGCGAGAACCTTCTCCAAGACATGTCCCATATGCGGAGCAGCATTGGGATAATCGATAGCGGTGGTGATGTATTGGCGGATCATAGTGAGAACAAGATTAGCACGTTCGGAAAATTATGAATCAAGAATTATGAACAACAGAAATCTACACCATAACTTTTCTGCCTTTCCTGCCATTTCTGCCCTCCAATAATCCTCTCCGCAGGGCAAAGGCGGAAAAATCAAACCGTAGGTTTTCTCTCGTAAATCAAGGCCACCACACCGCACAAATCCCCCCACCAAAAGATGGGATCGATCCTTGTCCGAGTGCGTACATATAGTCACAGAAGAACCGCATGATCATACCCACCATGATCGCAAGCACGAAACCGAGGACTGCGTACATCATCGCTTTCTTCCCCGTTTCTTTGCCCTCTTCGCCCCGTGAGAGTGTCATGCGCAGTGCGCCGTAGAGGAAGACGATGATGACGAGCCAGAAGAGGAAACCCGGACCACCGCTCGACGGAAAGACGAGAGCGATGACTTTCGCGGTCAAGAATGTGATCGCATTCCCACTGTACCCACAACCGACAAAGCCCGTGCAATCCCACCCCGTATCCGTCAGGTGGAACCCCTGCGCAGATGCGACAAGCGGGAACAAAGAGCCGAGGAGGATGGAGAAGAAACGTCGCATGTTAGAGAGTGGCGAAGGCATTGGCGATGACTTGTGCAAGGTTGATGGCGATGGCGCCGATCGCAGCCCAGAAGAGCCCCTCCTTCGCCTTGTCGAACTGTTCCTGCTTCCCGAGCGACACGACCATCCACATACCGCAGTAGAGAGCGACACCAAGGATCGCGACGAAGAGGAGATCGAAAATCGTACTAATGAGCGTAGAGTTGGCAGAGAGCACGAGATCCGGATTCGGCACTCGATTCTGTACCTCGAGACCGATGAAATCGAGGAGTGAGCTACCGCTACCGACGCCAAGAGTAACGAAGTTCGCGGTTGCAATGCCGATGACTGCCCACGTGATCGTCGTCTTGCCCTTCGTCACCCAGTCTTCTCTCCCCGCACTCAGGAGCATCTGCGCTCCCCCGACCATGATCATGAGCACGCCGATGGCGTAGATGTAGACAGCGAAGTGTGATCCGAGGAGCTGAAAGACATTCGTGACATATTCCTGAAACGAGACTGAGGAACCGCATCCAGGCAGGTCTCCGCAGTAGATCCAGATCTCTCCGGGCACCGTCGCAAACGCAATTGTTGGAAGGACGAGGAGTGCCAGCGCCGATGAGAGAGAAGAGAGTATTCTCATCAAATGGATTGGAATCCAGTCGGATTGAAGAACTCGAGGAGTGCGCCAGAGAGCAGGAGAATAATCAGACCGATACCAGACCAGATGAGCTTCTGCTTGCCTGCATCGATCTTTCCGGACTCTCCGTTACTGAGAACGATGTCGAATCCACCACCGACGCCATTGAAGACGGCGAAAGCAACTGCGATGCGAAACGCCCACTGCCACACGCCGGTATTGACGTACGTTATGAAAGCTCCCAGCGGTCCTGCTGTCTGCGCTGGTGTGAAGTAGTTCGGCATGCCGGGGAACGGTTCGAGGATGCAGAGGTACGTCTCAGGGATACAGGAGCCATGACAACTCTGTGTATCCGCAGGACAAGTCGCGTACGAAACCGTCACGAACAGAACCGATAGCACTCCCGAGAGCATGACGAGAAGAGTAAGCCGAGAGACAACAGAGTAATATCGATGCATAAATCTCTATATTCTAGCACAAATAAGCGGAAAGGACAATGTAGAAACTCGTGATCTTGTACATGCTCTGCGCCTCACTCCGGCTCTGCGGAGCCACCTCTCTCCCCACAAGGGAGAGAGGAAACTGAGGAAATTCTTCTATCACACTTCAGTGCTATCAAATACAACTCCCCTTCTCCACCTCAGTGGAGAAGGGGTAGGGGGATGAGGGCTCCCTACTTCATAAATAACGACCCCAATCCTAGGAATACGAAGAATCCACACACATCGGTCATCGTCGTGACAAAGACGGTGCTCGCTGTGGCTGGATCGATCTTCAGGCGCTTCAAGACGAACGGAATGAGAGAGCCAAAGAACCCCGCGATGAAGAGATTGAAGACCATAGCAACGGTGAGGATGAGCCCGAGGATCATCGATTCTCCGAATGCAACGGCTGCCAGTCCCGCAAATACACCCGTGATGACACCGTTGAGGGTGCCTGCGAGAGCTTCTCGAAAGACCACCTTCCGAGCCTTCGGCCACGTAATTTCCCCGAGTGCGAGACCACGGACGACGACCGCGAGAGCCTGTGTTGCTGTATTTCCTCCCTGACCAGCAACGATCGGCATGTAGACGGCGAGGACAGCAAACTTCGCGATCGTCCCCTCGAATAAACCAACGACGAACGAAGCGAGGAACGCGGTGAGTAAATTGATGAGCAACCAATTGTAGCGACGCTTCACCTTTGAAAATGCTGAGTCGAGTGCGTGTTCCTCTATGTCCACACCCGCGAAGCGAAAGATGTCTTCCGTCGCTTCTGCCTGCGCTACCTTCATGAGATCACGCAAATGAATGATGCCGAGTGGTCGCTCAAGATCATCGGTGACGCAGAGGATTTCACTGCGCATCCGCGACATGATCTCCATTACCTTCTCTCGATCAAGCTTGTGAGACACTGATGCAAGTGGAATTGTTTGATCCGTCACCGTCGTATTCATCGGTGGGAACAGAAGAACACGCTCCGGGATGAAACCGAGAAGTTTTCCGTCTAGATCCACGATGAGCACGGTAGGCATATCGCGCTTGCTTTCGACGTGTTGTTGCACTTTCAGGAGAACGTCCTTGAGTGTGAAGCTGGGTTGCACCACGATGAAGTTCAGATCCATGAGACCACCAGCTGTCTCGGAACCGAAGTTGAGGAGCTTCTCGATCTTCCTTCGCTTCTCCTCCTTCATAAAATTCAGAATCGAAACCCTTCTCTGTGCAGAGATATGCTGAAGGATATCGGTCGCATCGTCCTCAGCGCAGAAGTGGAGGAAACGCGCGATCACTTCATCTTTGAGGCGCGGGAAAATACGTCTTTTACTATCTTCGAGCAACACCATCGCCACGTCTGACTGCTTCTCGGGTGGCAGAGCCGAGAAAACTTTCCTCTTGCCGTTATGAAGCGCATCGATGACCTGCGCGAGCACGTGAAAATCCTGATGGGACACGAGCGTCGCCAGCTCTTTGTCTGCCTTGCGGGCAAGGAGCGCATCAATCTTGACGATGAGTTTCTCCTTGGTTTCCTTCATATGAATAGGACGAGAAAACGATCACAATGATGGTATAGGTTCTCGATCACGAAAAGAAGACCCCATGAATCTTACATGCTTCAAAGAAATTCGAAAAACGGTATACTAGGTGTATGCGGGATTCGTACAATGGTAGTACGCAAGCTTCCCAAGCTTGAGACGCGAGTTCGATTCTCGTATCCCGCTCCACTCTATGCAAAAGATGAACCATCGTCGGTTACTTAATATTTGTGTCCTTGCGATGGCTTCATTCGCTCTTGCTATCGATATTGTTCAAATACTTTACAAGACAGCAACGTCTTCTGGGTGGGTTGCGATTCTCAATGTCTTTGAAGGACTGGGAATGTTGCTGGCACTTTCCCTCCTTGGATTCATTATTCTTCCATGGGTCATTGTTACAATTTCAGTCACAGCTCTACTCGTCATCCGACAAGTACGTGAAAAGAAATGGGCATGGTTTTCAGTATCCATTATCGCTGCTTTTGTCACCTTCACCTTTGCGAGCACAGCGCTCTTTGCGGTCGGCACTGTGTACTATGCATTTGTTCTGCGTCCCCAGTTAGGTCTGGAGATTACAAAGGGTAAAAGCTTCTGGCGTGGATTAGCAATTGTACAGGCACTGCTGACGGTGATTGTTATGATGACCTTGATTCCGATGTATGAAACGACGCGCTCAATCGTCATCAAAGCAACCCCAGGAGAGCAAGCTCCTTTCGACCTTACGACGCACGCATTGTCCTTACCACAGAACTTCCCGTCGGGGATGCACATCAAGCATTTAGCATTTAGTCCCGATGGTACAAGGGCTGCATATGTACTCAATCAATACAGCAATTACCCTAGTCCATACTTTGTTGCAGATGGTCTGGTGTACGACATCGATCCTACTTGGTATCCAGAACTAAGATTTTACTTTACTGATGACAGTGAACTACTTTTATTCCTTGTAACCAATGTTCGCAATGTAACCAAATTCACGGAGGAAGAGAGGCGGGAAGGTTCGTTTATTGGCATGAAAAATCGCAAAGACGACACATTGCATACTACCGTTCCACTGCAACGAGGGGAAAAAACGCATCAAATTCCTCATCGCACGTATTCATTCGAGGACATCATGAAAAAACATCCCGAAAAGGAAAAAGAGGTGATTACTCATGGTGCGCGGACAGCTGAAGTCATGACAGTTCGTTATTGTGGTATGGGTGGTGAGTGTTTGTTTAAAGTCAAAGTAACGGAAGGCACGCAAGTAGTATTCGAGTCAGATATCTACAATCGAGAAGTACGGAACCTCACGTTCTCTGCCGACGGTCGGCACATCGCGTATACTGTCGGTAATCCAGAAAATAGTCGAGGGGACGGTGCCTACGTTGTTGTCGACGGCAAGCGGGGTATCATTGTTGACTCTGTTGCGTACGGATCGCTACGTTTCAGTCCGAACGGAAAATATATCGCGTATGGAGCAGAGAAAAGCGGAAATCTATGGTGGATTGTCGAGGAAGTAATTCCTGATGCTGGAAACATAACGATTAAATCTTTGGAAAAGATTGTGCGCACAATATCGAAATGATCTTTATTGTCCGAGTGTGCATGAAGATACCGCAAAAATTCTTCTTGAAAGAGATGTTGCAGGAATCGACATTGATACGCTGTCACCCGATTCGGGCGGAATTGACTAACTCTGTGGATAGAGTGCTACTTGGCGCTGGAAAATACCTAGTAAAAAACGAAACAAATGCAAAAGCTCACACACAGGTGTCAGCTTCATGATTATGCCAATGAAGATTAAGGACGGAACAGAGGCACCATTCAGACTAGTGACGATCATAGACACAAGCTCCGAGTCGGACATAAGAGTTGTAATAACATCCAATACAGCGTCCACTTGCGCAGAACCTTTGCCTTCCGTACCATAACGGGGCTCTTTGGATTCTGCGGGTATCGTACAATGGTAGTACGGCGCCTTGCCATGGCGCAGACGCGGGTTCGATTCCCGCTACCCGCTCCAA
>CAZDQZ010000002.1:0-6180 GCA_964507835.1 uncultured Candidatus Peribacteria bacterium
GTCTCGATCATGGACTGGTCAGCTTTCTTCGCACGATTCCCACGGAGCACGTGAGGTCCGAGGACGATGCACACTTCCGCGATGTCGAGGAGTGCGGTTTCGATCGCGTACGTCAGGTTCATACGAGCATCAGAGCCGAGGTCATCGATCGGCTTCAGCGAACCTGTCAGCACGATCGGTTTACTCAGATTCTGCAGGGCAAAACTGAGGGCAGAAGCGGTATACGACATCGTATTCGTGCCGTGAATGACGACGAAACCATCTCTCTCATCGTAGAGAGACTGAATCTTCTCTGCGATCTGCGCCCAATGGGTGGGCGTCACCTCCGATGAACCAAGGTTGGCGATGGAGTGAAAATCGAGCGATACATCGCGTTGAAGCTCAGGTATGAAACGATGAATTTCAACGAGGGACTCAATAGGTTCGATCCTTCCTGTTGCGACATTACTGACCATCCCGATGGATCCTCCGACGTACAGAACCGCAATGCGAGGCCGTGGCATATGCACAGTGTATCACCAAAGTGTCAGAAGAAGATTCTGGAGGAGACCTCACTCCTGAATTTTGTAACTACCGAACAACGATCGTATCCTCGACCCTCATCCCCCACTCTCCTTCGAAGTAGAGTCCTGGCTCGATCGTGATCACCTCATGCTTCCGTAGTGCCATCAGAGGCGCCTTCGTCGAAAGCGACGGAGCTTCATGAATGTCGAGCCCAAGACCATGGCCGAGGCTGTGACAAAACTCTTTGTCGTATCCGTACCGTTTGAGAGTGTCACGTGCGACGGTATCGAGAGAGCGATTCGAGACTCCGGGTCGCACAGACGTCTCAGCATCTCTCTTGGCTTCTCGTAGAGCTCTGTACGCCCTTTTTTGTGCTGGAGTTTTCTTCCCCATCCAGAACACACGACTGTAGTCACTGCAGTACCCATCTACCTTCACACCCATGTCGATCTGAACGATATCAGATCGTTGCAGTCGACGGTCCCCCGGGTGATGGTGCGGGCGACTCGTGTTCTCCCCGAAGGCAACAATCGTTTCGAATGCCATGGACTCCGCACCGAGCGAACGAGACAGAGTCTCTAGATCTAGTGCGAGTATGCGTTCCGTCATGCCGATCTTCAAACGAGATGGAATCAAGCGAAGTACTTTCTTCGTCAAAGCACACGCCTTCTGAACAGAGCGGAGCTCCTGCGGTGTTTTCGTGCGACGGAGATCTTCAATGATGCCACTCGTCGGTTTGAAGCGTGCGCGAGGGAAAAGCTTCTCGAAGCGCCGGAGACGCGCTACCGTCACATGTTCAGATTCAAATCCGATCCTTCGGTACGTCTTCAATACTGTCCCCATATCGAGGTGAGAACGAATCACAACGTACGGATAGGAGGTCTCCCTCGAGGATTCAGTGTAACGACCGTCCACGAAGAATATGACTGAGTTCTTCGTAAGGAGAACAAGGCCGGAACTGACGTTTGAGCCCGTCAGATAGCGAATATTGGAGAGATCTGTGATGAGGAGAGCATCGAAGGTGGCGCCGGAAAACACGTGACGGAGGAAGGGGGGCAAACGGCGAGTCATGGGTACTGGTGAAAATGGCAGAAGTATGCTATCATAGTAGGATAAAACTCACAGAAATATGGCTTACCTCCACACAAACCCACAGAGACGATGGATGAAGATCCTCCTGGCTGTCGCTGTACTCCTGAGCGTTCCCCACGTCATCCACGCGCAGGTCTACAACGGGAATGGAATCCAGGGTGGCCTTGGGCTCTTCGCAGGACTTGGGGGAATCTCGAGTGCAACGAGTCTCGAGGAGCTCATAATGATCATCATCACGTATGTCCTCGATATCATTCTTTTCGTTGCAGTACTCGCCGTCATCGTTGCAGGCGTTTACTTAATCGTAAGCAACGGAAACGATGAAAACAAAGATAAGGCAAAGAAAATCATCTTCTACGTCATCGCTGGCATCATCCTCATCTTGTTCGCACGCATCATCGTCATGGTCGTCAACAGTATCTTCTTCTAGCATGCAGTCACGTCGCACGGTACCGGCAGTCCTCGTCCTCGTGGCGCTCCTCCTCATGCGCACATCGATTTTGCGTGCAGAAAATGTGATCGAACTGCGAGTGAATGCCGGTGATACGATCGAGATCGGAACGGACAGCAAAGGGAAGAAACCGGAATTCAGCTGGATTCTTACGAAGGATCGCAAGTTTCAGAATGCCCAGCGTAGCAGATTCTTTCAGACGCGATTTGCACAGGCGGGAACGTACATCCTCGACGTCAGTGTCCAGGATCCAGCTGGCGGAGCCAACGACTACCGTGCCTTCACGATCAACGTCGCCGATCAACCATCGAACAGTCCGCAATTAGTGGCCTCAAACCTAGAGACAACTCCGCTCCAAGCAGTCCTACAGTCGACAAGCCCGATCGTTGACGGAAAGATCTACGTACCGACAGACGGCGGACTCATCAAAATCGACCCGTCGCTATCGGCAGGAAAAATCTCCTCATACGATATCGACATCGATAGCACCGTCGACAGTAACGGTGACGGGAATCCCACGAATGATCGAGACACAGCAGACTCACTGTCGTCGAAAACAGGAAGCCCCATCTACCTCTACGTCGTGCCGAAACCCGAGCAACGTATCATCACACTCACCGTCAGCAGTCTGACAAATCCGACTCCGAGTATGGCGAGCCTCGAGATCGCCTACGGGACTGCACCGGCGTCTAGCACGCAGAGCAGTAGCTCTGTAGCGGTAGGTGTCATTCAAAATCCAGGAAGCCCGATCACGATCCAGAAGTCAGGGAACCGAGTCCGACTCGAAGCGCATCTCGATGCATCCAGTACCGCTACGAAGGAACTGCTCTACGAGTGGGACTTCGGCGACCGTGCGAAGAGTCTCCTCACGAGCCCGACGCACACCTACGCAACCGATGGAACGTACACCATTACGCTGACCGTACGAGACATCAGCACAGGCGCTGTCATCGTGACAGACGTGACGAGTATCAGTATCGAAGGATCTCCTGCGAGCTCGTCCACCAGTAGTACGTCGACGATTGCGACATCAGTAGACTCCAGCACGAGTTCTAGTGCAAAAAACTCAGAGGGAGAATCATCAGGAAGTTTCGGAGCGATTCTGTGGGTAGGAAGCATCATGTTCGTCATCTTCCTGCTCTTTCTCGGGCTTGTTGGAATCATCATCTTCGTGAAGAGTCGATTCACAGGAAAGCTCCAAGACACGCTTGAGAAAATGGAGAAAACCATCGTGCAACCAGACGATAAACAACGCATCGTCGAAACGAAAGTCGAGCCCATGAAGCTCAAGAAAGATGATGAGCAAAAAGATGCCAAGAAAGAAGCAATCATCGACCAGGAGAAATCGCGCCAAGAAATGAAGAATGCATCACTGCGGACAAATGAAACACCCGTCAACACGGCTGGACCAGTGCCGAGCTGGCTTGCGAAAAGTCCAAGCACGCCAACCGCACCCTCGCCCGCTCCGAATAAACCTATGAATGCAACAGACACCAAACCGCTAGCAACTGCTCCAGTACCAGCACCAGTACCGACTTCTGTAACCCAGCCAAGTCCTCCAGCACCTTCTACGGCTCCTGCACCAAGCTGGCTGAAGCCAAGTGCGCCAGTCGCCAGCGCCACAGAGAAACCACTGTCGCAGACGACAAGTACCGCGGGGCCAGTACCAGCGTGGCTTGAGAAAAAGTCTGCTCCGAGTGTAGAAGCACCTGCACCTGCACCAGTAGCAGTAAGCGCACCACCTGTGACACCAGAACCAAAACCAGTAACACCACCGACGGTCAGCGGACCCACGCCACGTACAGCTCCGCCTCCGCCTCCAACAATGGCTCCGGCACGGGTCGTAGAACCAACACCAACGCCAGCAACAGCTGTGACGCAAGTGGAGAAGCCATCAGTCACCGAGAAGAGTGAGCTGTCACCTCCCGCTCCGTCCGGTGAACCAAAGCCAGTAGTCGCGGTCCCAGTAGAACAGCAGGTACGTCCTGCAGTGCCAACTGCGCCTGTAACCGATAAAAGCAACGTGCTCACAGCGACGCAAGAACTACCGAGTCATCCGATGGATACCAAAGAAATAACTCCAGACAAAGCGCAGACTTTAGAGAGTGCAGACACATCAGATGACGATACGCCGGTTGCATTCATACAAGCAGACAGCCTCACGAATGACGCACAGAAATAATGTTCGTACGATGAGAAAGGAGTAGTCTAAAGACACATGATCAAAAAAATCTCGCAGGCTCTCATGACACTTCGGACAGCTCTTCGTGGTGCGCGTGCATACATGCAGAACTCTCCAACCTCTATTCGCGTCGACATTCTTCGGATGCTACAGAGAACGAAGAACCGCGCACTACACTCCACACCCAGACGACTGAAGGCAATCATCCCACGACGTCGAGCACGTGTATGGATAGATGGAAAGAAAGCTTTCAGGAGGATACGACAACTCATCGAACTGTCAGAGGAAAGCATCATCATCCGCGTGTTCATTTGGAAGGATGATGCAACAGGACAGAGCATCCGTGACGTTCTCCTGAGGGCTGCGGACAGAGGCGTGCACATATCCATCTCGAAAGAAGCGAGTGGTGATTTCTTTGAATTACACCAATCATTTCTCGATACAAAAAATAGTAGCGATCCACAGTGGAAAGTATTTTGGAAACACAGAAACATCGTACGAGAGCACACAGCGACGAGAGACCATTCCAAAATTTTCATCATCGATGAGAACATCGTCCTTCTCACAGGAATGAATATCGCAGAAGAATATGAGTATCAGTGGCACGACTACATGGTCGAGCTGTGCGGAGCCCATTTCGTGCGTGACATCACAGCAGAAAAAACAACAAAGAACATCCGAGCAAAAGAACGCATCGTCGTGAATATGGACAACAGAATGGATGTCCGATCTCGTCTCACAGAAATACTTCGACACGCAAAAAGGTCCATCACCATTGAACACTGTTACTTTCATGACGATGCGATCACCCGTGAATTGATTGCAAAGTCGAAGGAAGGTATTCGCATTGTCATCATCATTCCAAAGCGTACCGACGTCGGCCATAACGGAAACATGGAAACAGTACAACGACTAGTGACGGAGGGGAATCAGAAGAATATACACATCATGCTCTATCCTACGATGTTCCATGCGAAGCTTCTCGTCGTCGATAAAAAAATAGCATTCCTCGGCTCAGCAAATCTGAACACACTTTCACTCGATCGAACAGGAGAAGTGTGCATCGAGCTACGAGGACGAACGTCTGCGATGAGAAAAATTAGACGATCAATCAGACGAAGCATCTTCCGAAGTCATCCAATGAAGAAAAGTTCTAGTAGCAGGGCTACTCTGGTCTGGATACTATCCATGATGGGTCTGTAGGATGATCTGAACGAACAAGATTTATTCTAAATTCATGAACGACTTTCCTTTTCCTGGTCAGTGAAACAAAAGTAAAAGCCCCTTGAGCAGAAAGCGTACACTCAGTGTTAGGAAGAGTGATTTCTTCGATGTGAACAGTGGCAGAACATTCAGAATCCCAATCAATAGGAGCATCGTACTCGACAAGTATAGTTTTGAGCACAGATAAAGTAACATCTCGAGTGAACTCTATAGATGGAGAGCCTTTAAGATGAGTAGTCACTCTCGAAGAAGGAGAAGCTAAGAGATGTAATGCTAGTGGATCAAATCTCTCTTCATATACTGCTACTTGTAAAGGTTCCATAAAATTTGTTGAAAGATTTCGAGCTCCCAAGTCATCCAAATACGCTGTTAGTAGCTTGAGAATACGACGGCGTGAAGTCTCTGGCATTTTTAAAAAGGCTTCATAAGACAAGCCAGTCTTAGTTTTTAGTACAGGAGCAATGTCAGGAGTCAGATCGTCAAGATTTGCCATCTTTGTTATATTGATACATTATTTAACTATTGTCAATTATCATTTCATAGAACTTTCGAGCCAAAACCTAATACACCTATCAATTAATGTACTGGGGCGACCCTTGGGACCTGCCTGCCGGCTCGAACCCTGTAACAATTTGGACCACAACCAGATGCTCTAACCATCCGCCGGGCGGATACGATCACGAAGAATGTGACTGGGGCGATCGACGGGACTCGAACCCGCGACCCT
>CAZDQZ010000002.1:6280-22128 GCA_964507835.1 uncultured Candidatus Peribacteria bacterium
CCCTTATTACTGAACGCACCGCAAGCGGTGCTAGGCCAGCTGAGCTACGATCGCCATATATATCGATGAATCAGAATGAACAACAATGGCGAGCATCCCTTATTACTGAACGCACCGCAAGCGGTGCTAGGCCAGCTGAGCTACGATCGCCTTAAGCCGATAAATTGTAGAGATACTACGAACGAAATTCCAGTCCGTAGACAGACAAAGAATTGAGTATTGGCATACAGTAGCTATTTTGATACAATCCACAGCATGTCTGAGCTCAAATTTCGATCTCCGAAGGGTGTCCATGATGTTCTGCCGTCTGATCAGCAGTACATGACGTACATAAAGAAAGCCGTACGTCATCGTGCTCGCCAAGCTGGTTACAAGCGCATCGAACCACCAATGTTCGAGGAACGAAGTCTCTTCGAGCGTGGCATCGGTGAACACACGGATATTGTCGAAAAAGAGCTTTTCCAGGTGGGAAGGAAGGACAGTGACACAGCAGATAAAACCTATGCACTGCGACCAGAGTTCACCGCGGGCATCTGCCGAGCGTACATCGAGCACGGTATGCAGGAGCTCCCTCAACCGGTCGAGCTCTATTCCATCGGATCATGCTTCCGCTACGACAGACCGCAGAAAGGACGTTACCGACAGTTCCACCAGTTCGACTTCGAAGTGATCGGCCTCTCTGACCCCAGTATCGATGCACAGCTCATCCACGTCCTCGTAAAGATTTTCGATGACCTGAAGATACTCAGCCGACTCTCTCTTCAGCTCAATAACATCGGAGCTCCAGAAGACAGGAAAGCATTCGTGGAAGCACTGAAGGACTACTTCACCGGCAAAGAGCGCAATCTGCCCGAGACAGATCGAGAACGCCTGAAGCACAATCCCCTCCGACTCCTCGACTCAAAAGAAGAAGATACGCAGATCCTCGTAAGAATGGCTCCCAAACTCGAACAATTCATCAATCCAGAAAGTAGGAAGTACCACGAGACCCTCATGGAGTACCTTGAAGCTCTCGACGTCACGTACCAGACAAACCACGATCTCGTCCGTGGACTGGACTACTACAACCAGACGGTCTTCGAATTCTGGGACAGCTCCACAGGAGCACAGAATGCTGTCGGTGGTGGTGGCAGGTACGACTACCTCATCCACGAACTGGGCGGGAAAACAACTCCAGGTGTAGGATTCGCTGCAGGGATGGAACGTGTGCAGTGGCACATGGAGCAAGCAGGTATCACTCCACCGAATAAAGACCAAGTCGATGTCTTCGTCGCACAGCTCGGTCCAGAAGCCAAGAAAAAAAGCCTTCCCCTCGTCAGCAAACTCCGGGATCTCGGTATCCACACTGTCGGAGCACTCGGTGAAGCCAGCTTGAAGAGCCAGATGCGACTCGCAGACCGCTTCCAAGCGAAGTACACCCTCCTCCTAGGTCAGATGGAAGTGAAGGAGAACACGATCATCCTGAAGGACATGACTGCGGGGAAGCAGAAGCAGATCCCCTTCGACAAAGCCATTCCTGAAGTCCTGAAAGTCCTCGGTAAAGAATCTCTCGATACGTACTCCATCACCGATAAGCTCGGCGACTATTCAGATCCGGGAGAGGGCTAATCTCTGCACTGCACGAATACGGAGACAAAGCTACAATGTCGACCATGGAGACAGAAAAGAATTCTGGCAACCGCATTGATAGTATCGATGGACTTCGAGGATGGTCAGCTGTGGGAGTCGTCGTATTCCACATTTTGCTCTACGAACGTATGTCTAGCATGCCATTTCTCGTGCATTCATTCGACGATTTTGCTCGACATTTCGTCATGAACTCCGCACAGTTCATGATACTGCTCTTCGTACTATCAGGATTCGTACTCTCCCTGCCGTATCTGAAGAATGAACGCTCCATGAACTCACTGAATGACTATCGAACATTTGTTGTGAGACGCGCAAAACGTCTACTGCCACTCTACTTCTGTGGATTCATATTCATCGCATCATTCGTTCCTCACGACCTCAGTCCACGGGCTGTGATCGTAACACTTGCTCAGCTCTCAACGTTGACATTTCACTTCTTCCATCCCTTCTCTGCCTTTCCGTTCAATCCTGCCCTTTGGTCCCTAGAAATGATGTGGTGGTGCTCACTACTGATTCCTCTTCTCTTACTCATAAGTAGAAGATATGGGATGACATCGATGCTCTGCGGACTCGTCTGCTTTTCCGCAACTGCTCGAGGAATACTGACACTCGATATCTCAAGAGAATATCTTGCAATGCATAACATCATCACAAAAATCGATACGTTTGCGATCGGTATCTACATAGCTCATCTCTACGTGCACCGAAAATGGAATGCTCCTCCTTGGATACTCATTGGTGTAGGAGTACTAGTGCTTCATGGAGGGCTTGTCCTCCTGACACTCGCTCAGGGAGAAGTGATCAGCGTGCGCTCAAGCATAATTTCGCACTTCCTTGTTCCTTCTGGCTGGGGGATGATCACGCTCGGATGCCTTCGATCCAAAAGCAAGTTTGTTGACGTCATCGTGCGCAATCGTTTCATCGTATACATCGGACTAGCTTGTTTCTCAGTATATGTCTGGCATACACCCATCATCATCGCCATCAAGCCTCACCTCAATATCTATCGTTTCATAGAAAGCATCATTCTACTGACCGCTGTATCCACACTATCATATACATACATTGAAAGATCAAAGCGATAAGTAAGCGATGCAACGAAACGCAAGACGCGAGAGTACGGTAAATATCCAAGTTCTTCAAACACTTTGCGTGCGCCTGCCTGCAAGAAGGCAGGTCTGGATGTATCAAATATCTAAGTTTTTAACGCCTTTCGCGTGCGTCTGGATGAACTTCTTGCGTGGAGCCACTTCCGCACCCATGAGGGTTGTGAAGATGGCATCCGCACCTTCGGCATCCTCGACCGTCACACGGAGCATGAGGCGTTTGCTAGGATCCATTGTCGTGTCCCAGAGCTGAACAGGATTCATTTCTCCTAGACCCTTGTAGCGTTGGATGTTCACTTTCTTCTTTTTGACTGCAGGTGCCTTGGCATCCTTCTTGCTCTTCACTTTTTCTTCTTCCTGATCCTCCGCTTCCTCTGCGACTTCTGCGTCCTCTGATTCCTCGATCCGTAGTTCTTCCTCACCGATCCCCCACTCCTTGAGCACTCGCTCTTTCTCCGCATCGGAGAATGCGTAACGAGAATCCTTGCCCATCGTGATTTTGTAAAGCGGAGACTGTGCGATGTAAAGGTGGCCTGTCTCGATGAGCTCGCGGAAATAACGGTAGAAAAGCGTCAGAAGAAGAGTACGGATGTGTGCACCATCGACGTCGGCATCGGTCATGATCACGATGCGGTCGTAGCGAAGTTTTGTTAGATCCTTGACCTCTCCAATGCCCATACCCATCGCAATGATGATGGACTTCACTTCGTTATTTGCAAGCATTTTGTCCAGACGCGCTTGCTCCACGTTGAGAATCTTTCCTTTAATCGGAAGGATCGCCTGGAACTCACGGTTGCGACCCTGCTTCGCTGAACCACCGGCGGAGTCACCCTCGACAATGAAAATCTCACACTCGCTCGGGTCCTTGGAACTACAGTCGGCAAGCTTACCTGGAAGCGTCATACCCTCGAGTGCACCCTTGCGGATCACAGCGTCACGTGCAGCTCTGGCAGCCATACGAGCCCTGGCAGCGAGGAGACATTTGCCCACGACATCACGGGCATCACCGGGGTGCTCTTCGAAGTACGTTGCGAGCTTCTCATTCACCACTGTTTCCACGAGAGCCTTCATCTCCGCATTCCCGAGCTTGCTCTTCGTCTGACCCTCGAATTGAGGCTCCTTGAGGCGAACCGATACGACAGCGGCGAGACCTTCACGAACGTCATCAGCCGTGAGGTTCTCTTCTTTCTCCTTCAGAATCCCCTCTTTGCGAGCGTATGCATTGATCGTGCGTGTGATCGCTGCTTTGAAGCCCGTGAGATGCGTACCTCCTTCTGTTGTATGAATATTATTCGCGAAAGTGATGGTCTGATCCTGGAAAGCCTGACTGTATTGGAGGGCGACTTCCACGAATCCATCAGGCTCGTCCTTCTCGAACCAAATGACGTCCCCAATCCCCTGCTTGTCGTGATTGAGGTGACGGACGTATGCAGCAACTCCTCCTTCGAAGTGGAAGCGATACACGCGTGGGAGTGTCTGATCTTCCTCTGAGCGCTTCTCACGTTCGTCCATAACGGAGATCGTGATACCACGCGTGAGGTACGCCTGCTGACGGAAGTGTGCGAGGATGGTAGAAAGACTCATCTCAAGCGTATCGAAGATCTGCGAATCCGGCTTGAAGAGAATCTTCGTACCTCGCTTCTCTGTCTTCCCAATCACTTTTACATCATCTTGTGGCTTACCACGGACGTACTCCTGCATGTGAATTTTGCCGTCGCGATAGACTTCTGCACGCATGATGCTACTGAGTGCATTGACGACAGACGAACCCACACCGTGGAGACCTCCCGACACCTTGTATCCGGAATCATCGCCTCCAAATTTTCCTCCAGCGTGAAGGATCGTGAGCACAGTCTCGAGCGCAGACTTCTTCGTCTTTGGGTGGATATCGACAGGGATACCACGTCCGTTATCCTCCACACTCACGGAGCCGTCGTCGTGAAGCATGACCGTGATGTGATCGGCATGGCCGGCCATCGCTTCGTCGATACTGTTATCGACGATTTCATAGACACAGTGATGGAGACCACGCTGGTCTGTAGAACCGATGTACATACCTGGGCGCTTACGCACAGGCTCCAAGCCTTCGAGGACTTGGATGTGCGATGCATCGTACTTTTGCTGTTTTTCGGCGGGGGTCATAGTCTCAAGGAGTGTAGAGAGAGAAGGCTCTGGAATCAATTCTCGGGAGGTCAAAAAATGCAGAGCTGAGTTGACAGAAGCAGGAAAAGTAAGGGAGGTAATGGAGGTAAGGGGGGTAATGAAAGTAATGGAGGTAATAAAAAATGATAAATATGTACTATTTTCAATGTTTGCAGTTCTACTTCAGCAAATTTAAAGATTGTGAATTCATTGAATGGTCACTTTACTTACCTTCATGACCTTCCTTACCCCCCTTACCTAGCTTACCCCCTCCCATACTTCCCTTTTCATTTCCTATCTTCCTCTGTACACTGCGTCAGCTATGCCAACCCCCTCCGCTTCCCAAGGAACAGGATTTTCTGACACAGACGATGTTCTCGTCACCAAAGAAGGTTTGAAGAAACTGAAAGACGAGCTCGATCTCCTGAAGACAACAAAGCGTGGAGAAATCGCCTCCAGACTGAAGGAAGCCATCTCCTACGGAGACCTCTCCGAGAACGCCGAGTACGAAGAAGCCAAGAACGAGCAAGCCTTCATCGAAGGCAGAATCCTCGAGCTCGAGAAGCAGATCAAGAATGCTCGCATCATCACGGAGCACGATACGAAAGCCGTGAGAGGGAAGGTCATCGAGATCGGTTCCATCGTCACTGTACGAAACAAGACTGATGATGATGAACCAGAGACGTACACGATTGTGGGAAGCATGGAGGCCGACCCCATCGAACACAAGATCAGCAACGAATCCCCCATCGGCAAAGCCCTCCTCAGCCACGAGAAAGGTGACATCGTCGATGTTACGGCACCCGCAGGGAAGTTCAAGTACGAGGTGTTGAAGGTGGCGTAATAAAGTATGTGGTATGTTGTATGTAGTATGTTGTATCTATGATACGCATCGAATACTACGTACTCTATACTACGTACTACATACTTCTATGAGCGTACAACCAACAGCTGCAGTCACCGGTCTCCAAATCCCCGCCGACACACAGCAAAAATTTGGTGCAATCATCGCCATGATCATGGGATCGGAGAGTATGAACATGGAGGAGCGTCAGTACTGGATCAACATCCTACCGGTGATGACACCGGAGCAACTCAGGAATCTGAAAGACATCCTCGAGAGCGAGAAACGGCAACTCGCTGACATTGATGCGAAGTACGCGACGTCAGCATCCAAAGTGAATACCGATGTCTCGACAGCAGAGATAGAAAATAAAATCCGCGCGCGCAAGCGTGAGCGACAAGAACAGGAACACGCCGAATCAGAAAAAGAAGAGGTGCGAGAAAGTGACATCCTCGCACAGATTCAGGCAGTCTGAAGGATGAGTTGCTCCGTCACGGCGATGATCTCGTGCGGGTGATCGGCGCTGAAGTGGAGTCCACCTGTTTTTAGTGCTCGGTCGGTCTGCACGGCGAAATCGACCAATGCACGCATGCGTTCTCCATCGAGCGAACGCGCAAGCGACAGCAGACCACGGACGGCGAGGAAGTGTAGACCGGTAGCTGATGCGATGGACCTTTCATCAGACTTCCTCTCCTGCAGTGCAGACCACACGAGGACGAGATTTTTGACCATGTTCAGGAGAATGATCCAGAAACCGTATGCATCCTCCCCTCTCTCGAGACGTCGCTTGAGGAAGCGAACTGCATCGACCTGACGACCACTGCCGATCAGATCCGTCAGCGTCCAGATAACCTGAGAACCGGAGGGCACCGCGAGGAGATCGATGTCCTCATGTGTAATCTCCCGAGACGAGGCGTAGAGACAGAGCTTCAGAAGTTCGCTACTGAGAATCCATTGATCATCACCGAGGACGTCGAGGAGTGTACGCAGGGTCTCCGGACTCATCGACGATCCTCGTGACTGTACAAAAGCGGTCATCCATTTCTGAAGCTCTATCGGTGAGAGTGACGCAAACGTCTTCACCTCGCAGAGTTTCTCGAGATCCTTCACGATGCCGAGGCGCTTATCGAGCTTTGGCTCCACGATCGTGAGGATCGTTCCGTCGTACATTTCTTTGAGCACGGAGGCGAACTCATCACGATCGACTTTTGGTAGACCCTCTATGACGACGAGGCGCTTCTCGGCGATGAACGGCATCGAAGACACAGCGTCGAGGAGTGGAGAGAGCGTCATGTCGCGTCCGAGGACCTCAGTGTAGTTATGGATGCCGTACTTCTCCTGAAACGACCGCTTCCACCGCGTAAGCTCGTGACGAAGCGTGTACGTATTCTCGCCAGTGAACAGGAAAACGCTTGTGGAAGCCATGAGGAATAGATTCTACGCCAAGGATCAGCAAAGTACCAAACAAGGATGGAAAATCAGTGAAATATACTCAAACATATCGATGAAAAGAGTCAACTTGTGTCGATGGAAAAAAACAGCATTTTGGGCTATAGTAAGGAGAAATGAACACACACTCGTACCACCTCTGTAGCAAGAAATCTCTCCGGACGATCTGCATCGTCGCCGGAAGCATGGCACTCGCATTTGCCATTGGCATCGAAACAGCAGGAGAGGTACGACCTGTTGTCGGTTCAACGAATGCCAGCGATACGACACTCGCCGGGGATATGAACGGTGACGGGAGAGTCAGCCTCGAGGACGCAGAAATCGCTCTCGAAGTCGCTCGAGGATACCGCGAGCCAACACCTCTAGAGCTCTCCGCAGACCCAAATAAGGACTTCCACATCACCATCGACGACGCGCTCACGATCATCGAAATGGTGAAGCACTCCTAAATTTAAAAACGCTACACACAAACAATGCTCCGTACGATCGTACTCTCACTGGCTACAGTACTGACCACACTGAGTATCAACATCGGTACAGTGCGCGCAGAAAGTACAGAGACGACACTCGTGCTCATGCCACACTGCATCGAGGCAGATAGAACCAACTGCCCGTCCTTTCAGGCTCTCGACCCAACGACGCTCAGTACCGAGAGGCATGTCGTCGGAGACATCATCGACCTCGACATCGTGCTCCGCACACTGAAGCCCAGTGACGTGGAGATTGTCCGCGCGTGGCTCTCATACGACACGAAGGCTCTAGAGGCTCGAAGCATCGAGCTCACGAGCAATGTGCGATCCCCCCTCCCCGGTGAGCAGACGATCGAGAAATCAATGGGGGTCGTCAAAATCGGAGCGAATGTCGGTGGGAAGATCCAGGCATCAGAAACTGTCATCGCTCGCGTCACGTTCCGCGTACTCTCGACGGAGTCCAATGCGCTCATTGCATTCCATCACTATCTGCCGGGCGGACTCGGTGAGACGGCCGTCAATGGGAAGGAGGGTGCCAGCACAGATTCTCGTGGAGGAACACTCCCTAAACCTCCCTGTTTCGACAAAATCCTAGGATGCAAGCCAGAGATCAACGCACTACTCTTCGTGGAACCGAGCAAACTGAACGTGAACCTCATCGATCCTTCCATAACGTCCGTCGTGCCGACAGCAACGGCACAGCAACCGTTCATCGAGCAGAACACGAGCACGGGAACTCCCACCGTGATGCCTGCCATCGAGCCGACCCCGAGTGAAGGAGTCGCCTCGAGCGTCCCATCAGGCACCGCCATCAGTGCATTCACTCTGCTCCAAGTCCAGAATCTCCGCATCACCACACGCGATAGAGACGTCTACGTCGGATGGATGCCACTCCGCAGTTCAGAGATCAAGGGATACAACGTGTACTACTCGACAGTGAGCGGTCGATACGCGCAACGGCACTCACTCCCTGCATCCGCAGAGAGCTATACGATTCGCGATCTGGAGCCAGGAACGACGTACTTCGTTGCGGTACGCGCATTCAATCAAAGTGACAATGAGAGTGCGTTCAGTCAGGAAGTCTCAGTCACCGTTGGTCGACCGGAGACTTCGACTGCGCCACTCTCTGCCATACAAGAACAGAATAGTGCTCCTGAAGGAAACCCTCTCTCCACCCGCGATAGTGCAGAGATCACGGGAGAAACCGGCGCATCGTCCGTACTATTCATCGTCGTCATGATCTCTGCAGTCCTCGGAACCATGCTCGCCTTCCACCGTCAGCTCATCCTTCACCGCACCATCCATCATGTCTAATCCACACATCAGTTCCGGCTGGACATCGATCGACGACGGCAGTGACGTGCCTGTGCGCTCGACTGCACCGTCGAAGTCTACTGCACACGACTCGATCGTCATTGGATCACATGCGACGGAGACACGTGAAACGAAACGGGCAGGAGGAACGCAAACGATTACGGAGATCAATCCTCACATGATGCAACTGTCTGCCGTAACCGGCATCGGTCTGGTACTCTTGGGCGCTGCGTTCTACTTCGGCGTACTGAACCTGCGAGGTAGTGTCAGCGACATGGGAACGACCACTGGAGTGACCGTCACGATCACGGAACAGAACACGTTCGATCCTGCGAGCATCACTGTTCCGGACGGTAGTACCATCACCTTCGAGAACAAGAATCAAAATCCACAGGTGCTGAAATCCGAGAACCAAAACAGTAGCCTCTTCCCCGTGCAAGTCGTCTTCAAGGATTCAGTGAGCGTCGTGCTCGATCAAGGAAAGGAAGGAACATACACGTACGTATCGGAAACGATGCCGAAGGATCAGAAGCTCACGATCATCGTACAACCAAAAGAGCTCGCGATGCCCACTACAGAGACCACTCCTGGACAGTCTGCAACCGAGCCCGAGAACCCAAGCCTCAGTATTCCGCTCCCGTTTGGCGATAGCGCTCCCGTTCCGACGATGCCAGAGCCCGTCAATGTCTCTGTGGCTCCGGTCAACGATCAAGCATCGACGCCTTCTCCGACATTCGAGCGCTCTCCTCACGGAGCAGAGAGTGCCGTCATCAGCCTCGGACAAACAAACGAGCCAGTCGCTGAGCCAGCATTCACCGATGCACCGATCGCCATCAACCCGTACACAGTAGAAGCAGGGAAGAAGAACAAGAATGCAAGTGCAGTCATCGCACAGGCAAACAAGAAGAACAGCGCACTCCATAGTGGTGCTCCGCTGGAATCACTGCGAGCACACAAGCCCTACCGTACGGCCAATACTGGTCCGGAGAATCTATGGATCCTCGTCATCCTCGCCACGATGGGACTTGGCATCACGTACGCGAGGAGCGCACAGAAAATCTAAGGAGCTAACACTACACAGTGTACCGAGAACAATCGTGAGACTCATTTTTCAGTACACGGGAAACATCAGGTATGATCACGATCAACTCATCGACTCACATTTTCACCATGAATCTCTTCCTCGATCTCGTCGTTAAAATACTCCCGCTCTACGGCATCATGATGCTCGGATACATCGCGGGTCAGTATATGAAAGTGGAGAAAGACAGCATCGCACGGATGCTCCTGTACATCCTGTCGCCCATCATCATCTTCCACGGCGTCTTCACCACGACGATCGACCGAGGAGGCATCATCCTCCCCATCTACTTCTACGTGCTCGCGTGCTCGCTGAGCCTCATCGCCTACGCGATCGGATCAGTGGTGTGGAAGGACAGTACGAAGAATATCTTCGCCTACACCGCTGCGACGGGCAACACGGGCTACTTCGGCATCCCTGTTGCACTCGCACTGCTAGGAGAAGCATCTCTGGGCTTCGTCGTTCTCTGTACGATGGGACTCGTCCTCTTCGAGAATTCCCTCGGCTTCTTCCTGACGGCGCGAGGCAGTTTCTCTGCAAGAGAAAGCCTGAAGCGCGTGTTCATTCTGCCGTCCGTGTACGCCTTCATCATCGGACTTGCGCTCAACCTAGGACATGTCACTCCGCCAGAGTGGTACGGCGTCATCGCCGGAAATTTCCGTGGCGCCTACACGATCCTGGGATCCATGATGGCAGGACTCGGACTCGCAGGATTCAAGAAGTTGACCATCGATTGGAAGTTCCTCGGACTGTGTTTCTTCTCGAAATTCATTCTGTACCCTGCCATTGCCATCGGCACAGTCACTCTCGACACGCACGTGCTCCATCTCTTCACACCACTCATGCGACAAGTTATCGTTCTCCTCTCGCTCACGCCCATGGCCGTGAACACCGTCGTGCTCGCCACAGCACTCAAGGTGAAGCCAGAGAAAGCAGCACTCGGCGTCCTCAGTACGACACTCTTTGCGCTGTTCTTCATACCGGCGGTGATGGCAGTCGTACAGTAATTTTCTTTCGTATCAGAGTCCTTCTATACCACAGAGCCGTGGCGGGCTACTCGTGATTCTCGTACCGAAATGGGTCGTGATGTAATACTGACCGTTCTGCACTGCGATGCCGACTCCCATGATCTCGAAGTATGGGTTAACGATAGCACTAAAATGCGGACGGTACTCCTTTGGCTCCTCTCCCATGTAGAAATCGAAAGTAGAACGAATCGCAGAGATGAGCTCATTGGTGCAGTCCGAGGCAGAGCACGTGTACGGACCACGACCGATGTTCTCGGTAAACGTGATGCTATGAACATTCTCAAACGCCAATCCTAGATCCCTGAACCATGACTGAATAGCAGAGTAATCGTAATAGGCCTGATCAGAAGCACGCTTGTGCTCCATCGCTCCTCTCTCGGCCGAACGCTTCGACCAAATAGAACTACTCCTATTCAGGTATGAATCTAAACGGTATGGAGTGAGACCACGATCTGTGCGCACATTGTTGTAGAGCGCAAGCCACTCCGTCCGAATCCGTCGCATGTCGACTCCAGGGATAAAAGAATCCTCACTTTCTACACATGCTTTCTGAAGTACATCCTCTGCCGTGAGGCTCGGTCGAGATTGCACGTGATTCGCGAGTCTCCAGAGCATCTCGATGAGCTCTCCACGTTTTATGGGCTCACTCTGCGCGCGGATGCTTACTGGCAGTGCATGCAGTCCCGCGAGCGAACGGATGAATCGTTCGTACCACACAGCACCGAGATCGGGCGACTCGATGTCAAAAGCCTTGCTGACCATGCTACTCGCTTCCGCAACCGTGACATTCTGCGCGGGGCGGAACGTCCCATCCGCGAATCCTTTGATGTACCCCGCGTGCACGGAGCGCAGGAGTGACGGGTAGTACCAGGCGTCTTCATCTGTATCGTTGAAGGGATTTCGACGGTTTTCGTACGCATCAAAGTCATACGATCGGAGATACTCCTGTGTAGCAAGTGTCACGATCTTCACCGCTTCCGCTCGCGTAAGAGCCCACTCGGGCCGTAGTGTACCGTCAGGAAAGCCACTGATGATGCGATGCTTACGGAAGTCTGCAATCGCAGATTGATAGGGATGATCAGAGGGTACATCGGGGAAACGATCAGCAATGGTAAGCTTAGGATGATAAATTTCATCGAGAGTAGTCATATCTTTCGTAAGAGCATCCGCAAGATCCGTCCCGTCACACACGCTCGTCTCTAGTGCGCCATTCGTATTCGCTTTGGCATACACAAGGTACGAAAGCCCCACTTGCTCTTCACTGAGTCCACACGCATCGACAGACACAGGAATCGTCACGTCCTGCTCTGGGAGTCCAGTCCCCTTCCACGATTTCTCGAGTGAAAATGTGAGACGAGCGAGTCTCGGTTCGCCTGGAAGCTCGACGACTTTCTGGAGGACACCCTGAAACACAGCCTGACTATTTTCGTACTTTTCACCAACTGACCTAGGTGGACAGGGGCAGGATGCGTATGTAGTAAGAGGGACGAGGAATGTAATGACAATACTATAAAAGCGTAAGAGTCGCATATGAATAAGATAATACCACACAAAGACGTATTGAGAGGTTAGAAGAGTTCACGTAAACTCTCGGAGCATTTCTTTCACATCACGTGGGTCGGCCCCGTACCAATCGCTTTGGCTCCGGTACAGGGCGAGTAACTCAGTTGTAACAATGCCCAGAAAATGATTCAATGCTATACATGGGTCGGCCCTCCTACGCCTTTCGGGACTACGGCGGGCGAGTAACTCAGTTGTTCTTTTTCTCTCAGAGTCTAGACTGTTATACGTGGGTCGGTAGCAAAGTGGCCAAATGCATCAGACTGTAAATCTGACGGCTTATGCCTTCGAAGGTTCGAATCCTTCCCGGCCCACCATTCGATTCGCCCTCACTTCGTTCGGGCTTACTCATGGTAAACCATTCGACTTTCGCATCACGAGGAATCGAATGACCCTGTTTACCCTGAGTTTTATCGAAGGGAGCGGAGTCACAGCGTAATGGAAGGGCCCAACTTTTCGACACTACAGTTCCTCGCTGACAGAAAGCGACCATAAAATACCAAATAACAAATAAACAAGCTTTGCAAGCTCTCTACAGCCTCTAGAGCATTGCTGGGTACTTGTGCAAGCACTTCTTGTATGCGTAGAATCACTACATTACTTCATTTCTTTTCCCCTTTTTCCCATGATCGTCCAGTCTCACGTTAAGGAAGTTCTCGCTAAGATGGGTCTCCGCTGCGGTGGTGACTTCTGCGATGCTCTCGCTAAGGAGTGCGAGAACCTCGTCAAGAAGGCAGCCGGTCGCTGTAAGGAGAACAAGCGCCAGACAGTCTACGGATGTGACTGCTAATCGTAGCGAATATCAAAGGGGCCATTCATTCGTGAGTGGTCCCTTTACATACAAACCAACCCAATACTTATCAATTCTAACCTTGCCCCCAATAAGACAAGAAACTTTTTGACGCAATTGTTCTGTTGCTGCCTTGAGACGTGAATTTGCTTGCTTAAGAGGGATACCTAACTCCCTTGCTATATCGCTCATGCTTCGATTTTGACCATCATATCGCAATCGAATGACATTAAAATAAGTTTCTGATAGACAAATCTCATTCAATTGCTTGCGAAATTCATCAATGAACTCTGATAAAGGTTGATTCTGAAAATCAGCAATCAACTCAGATAAAGAAAATCGAAGGGAAGATGCTGATTCATCGCTTTCCTCTTCGATTGAACCATCTTGATCGAGAATAACATCTTGATCCAACGACAACTCAGTAGGCTTTCTTGCTAATAATCTGATTTTGTCTGAAAGCCAATTTCGCAAAGAGATAGTGATAAATGTTGATTTTTTAAGAGTACTGTCGTTATTCACAAATTCAAATAAAGCTACAAGCATCTCTGCCTGAAGATCTCTATCAGCACGATACTGAGGAGCATCTCGCAAAAGGATAGATTTCACCAGTCGGAGAGAGGCATTCGCATATCTTTCGCTCTCGCGTGCATCTTTCTGATACGCATCAAATGCTCTTTGCCAGGATCTCGTTGCATGACGTTGTTTAAACTTCAAAGCAACCTCACATCGAATATCTTCGTCGGGCAGATCACTATCTTCGCTTAGAGTTTCATCAGGAAAGTCTGCAATTGGGCTTCGAAGGAGCGTCTCAAGAGATCCCCTAAAATCGAGAATGGATGAATCTAAAACGCTTTCGCTAACATGCAACCATGGGTATATGTTCTTGGGGAACAATTGCTCAACGCTCACATTCAACTTCATTGCAACATTTCGAGCATACTCCTGATCTGAAGGAAGTCTGCCACAGAGCACGTCATAAAAATGGCGAGTATTTATACCTTTCTTCTCAAGATATCCAGACTTCGGAACACGGCTCCAATTAAATTTTTTAAATAAAAAACGCATTCCTGGAGAGTCCTCAGCGCGCGCATAAAGCATGGAACCTGCATCCAGAAACTGTCGCCTAGCCTCATATTGCTGATGTCGCATTAATGTTATTATAATTAATTACATCAATTTGTCAATTAGCACACACTACGATCATTCTTCACTCATACCTCAGCGCCTCCATCGGGCTCAAGCTCGCTGCCTTACGAGCAGGATACAGACCAAAGATAAGACCAGTGCCCACTGCCATGACGACGGCGAGGAAGACTGCAGAGAGAGAAAGGACAAACGTGATGTCACCGAGGAACTTGGCTGCGAGGTTTGTCAGGAACCATCCAGCATACACGCCGATGACAAGACCGATCGCTCCGCCACTGAGTGTGAGAGCCACTGCCTCAAAGAGAAACTGTAAGAGGATGTCCCTGCGACGCGCACCGACCGCTTTCCTGAGGCCAATTTCACGTGTGCGCTCCGTGACAGACACGAGCATGATATTCATGATGCCAATGCCACCCACGAGGAGAGATATCGCTGCGATGAGTGCGAGGAAGATCGTGAGGCCCGTGGTGACCGCTCCGATGACCTGTGTCACCTGCTCGGCACTACGAGCGATGAAGTCGTCCTTATCTGGATCATCCTCTGGATTCTTGATGCGATGTCTTTGGCGTAAGAGGGAAACGATGTCCTGCTTGGCAAGCTCAGCATCTCCCACGGTCTTCAGTGTGATGTACGAAAGATGCTTCTGGCCACTCTCCGCTTTGCCCGTGGAATACGGGATGAAGACCATGGAATCCAAGTCCTGAAGGAGGAATGATCCGAGTGACTTGAGAACACCAACGACAGTGAACGAGGCCTCGCCAATGGTGACACGCTTCCCGAGAGGATTGATACTACCGAAGAGATCCTCAGCAGTCTTACTACCGATAACCGCGACAGACTTCGCCCCCTGCTCATCATCGTCATCGAGTGGGCGACCAAACTCGACGCTGAGGCCATAGTTACTGAGAATCGTGCCGTACGAAGCCAGAATCATCGGAGAAATCTCTTCCTTGCCATACGACAGTGACTTGGCGAGCAGGATGACGGGGACGGCATTCTCCGTCGTGGAAAGTGCGGAGATTGCATGGTAATCATCATACGTAAGAGAATCCAAATTTCCTCCGAACTTCTCGAAACCCTTCGGGATGATGTCCATCGTATTTGATCCGAAAGATTCCACCTGTGAGACAATGAAGTTTTGGAACGTCTTCCCGATGCTCACCATGAGCACAACGGACGCCACTCCGATGATGATACCAAGCATGGTGAGGACTGTCCGCGACTTGTTGACGAGGATCGCACGGAACGCCGAGGAGAGAGTGTCGGAGAGAAGCAAGGGACGAGGT
>CAZDQZ010000002.1:22228-24246 GCA_964507835.1 uncultured Candidatus Peribacteria bacterium
GGATGTAGAGATGCAGCGCGACGAGCGGGAGAAATACCGAAGACGAGGCCCGTGACAGCGGCAACCAAGAATGATACGAGAAGCGAAGAATACGAGAATGTAAACATGAACGTCGAAAGGAAGTTCTTCACGATGCCCGCGATGACAAAAGCCAAGAAGAGCCCACCGACAATGCCGATGATGCCTCCGATCATCGTGAGGAGCACAGCCTCAAAGAGAAACTGCAGAAGAATATCTCTCCGCTTGGCACCGACCGCCTTCCTAAGGCCAATCTCCTGCGTACGCTCGGTGACAGACACAAGCATGATATTCATAATGCCAATCCCACCAACGAGAAGTGAGATGGCGGCAATCGTCGTGATGAAGAACGTGAGTCCAAGAGACACGGAGCCGAGAATCTCATTCGCCTGCGCTGATGAGCGGACGACGAAGTCGTCTTTCTTGGGATCATTATCAGGGTTCGTGATGCCATGTCTGCGTCGGAGGAGCTCATTCACATCATCGAATGCGAGGTCGAAACTACCTGTCGCGAGCATCGTCATATAGTTGATGTACTTCTGCCCCGTGACATCCCGCGCAACCGTGAACGGCACATAGATGCGATTATCAGCACTCTGGAAGAACTGTGACCCAAGAGGCTTCGCCACGCCAATCACTGTGTAATGTCGCTCACCAATCTTGAGCCGTTTGCCAAGTGGATCTACGGAACCGAAGAATTTATCGACAACCTCCGGTGCAATGACAGCGACTGCCTTCCCGCCATCCAAATCGTCTTGGTCGATGAATCTCCCACTGTCCATGGAAATATTTTGATTTGCGAAAAATGTTGGCCGAATGCCGAGCACCTGCGGACTCCCCTCTTCTTTCCCATACGACGTATTGCCAGGGATGAAGATCACAGGAGCGATACTCTCGATACTTCGTAGACTCTCGAGCTCTCGAAGATCCTCGAACGTAATACTATCGAAGCCCGTAGTAACAGCATTAGGTCCACCCTCTTGCTGACCGGGGAAGATGACCATGCTCTTGGGTCCGAGTGAACTGATCTGGCCGAGAATGACGCCCTCCATACTCTGGCCAACAGAACTCATGAGAACAACAGATCCAACACCGATGATGATCCCAAGCATCGTCAGCAGTGAACGTGTGACGTTCATCGTGACTCCTTTGACCGATGCGTGAAGGGTGTCGGAGATAAGCATGAATCTAGAATTATGAATGAAGAATTAAGAACTATGATTGTTGCTGACGGAGAAAATGGGAATTGCCATAATTCATAATTCGTACTTCATGATTCATTTCAAGATTGCTTGACCACCTGCTATGACGCGCTTAAAGTCCCTAGAATCCGACTGAATGCGTCCATCCCTGATGTGAATGATACGCTTGGCGTGCTCTGCAGTCGTGCGCTCATGCGTCACGAGAATGATCGTGTGACCATCGTCATTCAGCTTCTGGAGAACCTGCATCACGGCGATGCCCGAGGCGGAATCAAGGTTACCCGTTGGCTCATCGGCGAAGATGACATCAGGATTCGTCACGAGAGCACGCGCAATCGCGACGCGCTGTTTCTGCCCTCCAGAGAGCTGACTACTGACGAAATCGACACGATCGTTCAGACCAACGATATCGATGGCCTTCCGTGCTCGCTCTTCACGCTCAGAAAAAGGAATCGTTGGATGATACAAAAGTGGAAGAAGTACGTTTTGCAGTACCGTCGTGCGTGGAAGCAGATTGAATGCCTGAAAGACGAAACTCACGCGAGTGGCACGAATCGTCGCAAGCTCATCGTCATCAAAGCTCTTCGATGCCTGCCCCTGGAACAAATACTCACCACTCGTATGCGCATCGAGGAATCCGATGATGTGCATGAGCGTCGACTTACCAGAGCCAGAGGGACCCATAATAGAGACGAACTCCCCTTTTTCGATCGTAAGGTCGATATCGTAGAGCACAGGCGTCACGACATCATCATTGATATACGATTTACTGAGGGACTGAAGCTGGATGAGGGGTGG
>CAZDQZ010000002.1:24346-30775 GCA_964507835.1 uncultured Candidatus Peribacteria bacterium
TGATAGATCGCTCCTCGATCGTGCCATTTTTCTGGATGCGGACGATGGATCCTGTACCACGTTCGATGACAGAGCGCGCTGGGACAGAAATGACTCCAGAACGGAATCCGGTCACGATCTCGGCATCGCCGGTCATGCCCACTTTGAGGTCTGTCTTAAGCCCGCTGAAGTCCAGCTTCACGCGGTACTTCGGTACACCGTCTTTGTCCGTCGCAGCCGAGTCGATCTCACTCACACGGAGAGGAAAACGTGAATCACGGAACGCGTCGAGGAGGATAGAACCAGTTTGACCAGAGGCGACCTTCGGGATATCGACTTCCGACACAAACATCTCGATGCGGAACGGCGTATTGCCGAGCATCGTGATCGAAGGTTCCGTCGATGGACGGATCTGCCCTGCCTTCGCGTTCACTTTCGTCACCTTGCCTTCTACGGGAGCGAAGATGATCGTATCGTTGTACTGTGCGACTGCACGTGCGACATCCGCCTGCGCTTGGCGTACACGCGCTCTGGCACTGTCGATATCGGTCTGACGTGCGGGAGCCTTCTTGAGTGCAAGGGAGGCTTCATCGATGCGGAGCGATGTCTCGTACGTTGCGATGTCTGCCTTGGAACGATCACGCGTGCCCTTCAAGGACGAAATCTCCGCCTCCTGGGCGACAATCTTGGAATTGTAGGACGCGGAAGCATCCTGAATCGTCTTCAGTGCCGTATCGAGCGTACTGAGTGCTGACTGCACGTACGTCTTCTGCAGTGCAATCGTCGACTTATTCGTCTCCCGCGATGTACTGGTGAAGTAGGCCGTGAGAGGAAGCGTAGAAACGAGGTCGTACGAGCGGTTCATGAGATCGGCCCCGACAGAGACGATGGAGCGGGCAGACGAGAGGAGCTTGATGGCATTCTGGTAATCAGAGGGAGACGAGAAGGACTGTGCGGAGGATATCTGGCCAATCGTCGTCTGCAGGCTGAGCTGGAGAGAGTCGTAGCCGGCGGAATTATTCTTCACGATGGCATCCTGCACATCATTCGCATCGAAGACGCCACGGACGGCAAGGAGGGCGGTTTTCGCAGTTGCCAGCTGTTGAGAAATCGTACTACCTGCGGTCCCCACCTGACCCGAGAGATTCACTGCTGTTTCGTTTTTGAGTACGCTGAGCTGATTCAGCGCGGTTGCGAGATTCTGGTCGGAGTTCGCGAGTGTCTGCTTCACCGCCTCCAGCGACGCGCGTTTGTTGGCGACCTGCGCCTCTGCAATGGCGATGTCCTCCGGGCGTGATCCCTCTTCGAGAGCCTGGAGCGCAGCCTTCGCGGACTGCACATTGGCACTCGCCGACGCAATACTGGCAGACAGAGATCCCGAGCGAAGCTGAGCGAGCTTCTGCCCGGCCTTCACCATATCCCCTTCCTTCACATAGACCTGCGACACGACATCCATCCCCGAAAACTGAAGATCGAGTGCCTTCTCCGATGTCACCGTGCCCACGGCTTCTACGAGCTGATGCAGATCTCCTTTCACTGCCACTGCCGTGACGTATTCGATCTTCTTCGGTCGTGAAACAGCGTACGAAATCCACGCTACGAGAACGATCGCAATGATGGCAAACGTCTTCTTGAGGTGGCGACGAAAGAAACCGAGTCCAATGAGAACTCGAGACCACAGTGAGAGAAGAAAAGTAGATAGACTATTCATGAGAGGGGAGGGGAGCAAAGCGAGTATGAGATGCAATGATCGTTTTGAGAAGGGAGAGAAGTACCTGCTGATCACCGCTCGAGAGAACGGAGAGGACATCGGCAATGATCATGCGCTTCTCTGCCATTTTTTTCTGCAATATTTCCTCGCCTGCTTTCGTGATCATGAGATGAACGTACTTCCTATTCTTCTCATCATAATGACGCGTGACGTACCCCATTCTGACAAGTCGGGCGACGAAACTCGTCGCGGTCGGGGAGCTCACCTGCAGACGATCGGCGACCGACGTCATCGTGATGCCTGGCTCCTCCTGAATGAATGCGAGGGCATGAATCTGGCCCATGTGTAGATCAGTCGGGTCAGCACTGAGCATCTTCCTACGCATGATCCTCCCCAGCTCGAACGAATTCTGGATGATGCCGTCGATAAGCTTCGTGGGCATTGTTCGAGTGAAGAATGATTAGAGAGGCTAAGTATTGTCTAGAATAGTTTAGAAGTCAACTACAATGAAATATTGTCTCTATTGTACAACAAAAAAGATATACTGTACATACATACTATATGTTGTATAATACATCAAAATGTCAGAAGCTGTGTCATCAACAGGCCAGAAAAGTCCTGAAGAAGGCAGGCTCTGCAATAAGGTTATTGATGACATTCGAAGGATTGGAAATAAAGAGGACTACAAAGGCCGATACTGCCCTACGCAATCAGCGAAAGAAAAATCTGTGATGAAGTATCTGACAGCGCTCGCAGAGGACATCTGCAGAAAACATCGCGTACCGGGGGACCTCCTCCAGATTCAACGTGACCCCTTCGGAAGTCTCTACATCGTGCTACGAGGCAAGAAAGATGAAGAAGGAGTATGCCTCTTTTCGCACGTCGATGCAGTCGAAAACGGCGGTGCGTACGACGGAGTACTCGGCGTCGCGCAGGGAATGGAAGCGCTGGACGCTCATGCGCATCTGTACGCCAATGAAGATGCTCGACCGGACAAATCTCTCGTCGTCATCGCATTCGCCGGCGAAGAGAGCTCCTACTCTCAGGTCGCATGTGCTGGGAGCAGTGCGGCAGGCGGACAACTGAACCAAGAAAAAATACAAGCAATCAAAAGGAATCTTAAAGAACAAGGGATAGAGGTAGATGAAGACTGGGTAGAGAACGTGGCAACAATGCAAAATGCTCCATGGCTACAGGACGGCAAGCTCTACCTCGGAGGAAAGAAAGACGGTGACACAGGAATCACTCTGAAAGCCAAAGAATCTCACATCGAACAGTGGAAGCTACTACTAGAAGCAGGGATGGATATCGGCATCGTCACAGGGATCGCCGGTGCCAGACGCTGGAACCTCTCTCTGCCTGCAGACAAAATTACAAAAGCACACGATATCCCTGCGGAGAAGCAGGCACTCATCACCGTGACGATCAACGGTGAAGCACTGCACACGGGTGGCACCCCTCCCAACAGAACGCAGGACATAAATGAAGAGAAACCAGGAGAATGGAACCGGAAGGATGCACTCCTCGCATCATCGGCATTCCTCAAAGCATTCGATGATATTGAAGCACTGAAGAAGGCACATCTCACCAATATAACGAATGGCAAAGACATGGGCCACACCGTGATCCCCTGCCTCCAGACACTCACGTTCGTGTGTGACAGAAACGACAAGGAAACTGTTCTTGCTGAGCTTGGAAGAATTAAAGATTCGGTAGAAAAAAGAAAAGGCGTGTCGATTTACGTTCAACAATCAATTGAAAGTGCAAAGGGTACGCAGTGCCTCGATCGAGAGAAAGTCTTGAGCGTGATGGGGATCGCCGAAGCCATCGAAACAGTCGCACGAGAGGATTCTGAAGCAAGTCAGGAATTCCATCGAGGAAATCTACGCATGACGATGACAGACTTTTCTGTGTCACAGGAGAAAGGATTGTCTGCGAAGATCGATGCACGCGTGAATGACAAAAAAGCCATCGATAAAAGTGTAGCAACCGTACAGAATGCGACGCGTGAAGCGCTGAAGACACTAGGGAACGAGTTGGAAGAAACACTCACGCAAATAGCAGGCTCTGAGCCAGTGGAAATGAGTGCAGAAATTATCCAGAAACTAGAAAAAATAGCAGAAGCTCTAGAACTGAATGCTGTGCGAATGAAGCTGAACCCCGGTCATGATGCGAGGACGCTGGCGCAACTGAACTTCATCGTAGGCATGATCGCTGTCGTGCACGAGGGACCTAGTCACTGCCCTCATGAGTCATGTCCTGAAAAAAAGATTGAAAATGCCTGCCGTCTTACGAACGCGTTCGTCACTTCCCTACTCGAAACTACAGAAGAGACTGCATCGTTGTGAGAGCCTCACGGAGAGCTTCATCCGCAGACAACATCTCTATCCCCTCTCTCGCTAATTTGTTTGAGGAAAGAATGCAATTACTCCGAGCGGCTTTGGCAACCGACGGCAGATCAGCAATAGTGATGCGCTCGAATGTGTGTGATGGATCGACGATCTCCTTGTATTTTTGCATGATGCGATACGGCGATGCTGGCCCAGAATTCGTGACGTTGTAGATCCCTGTCGCGCGTTTGGCTATCAATGCCTTCGCTACTTTCACAAGGTCTGGAAGATACGTGAGAGAATTCTCTGCATCGAGAACCTTCGGGTATTTATTGATCTTTGTGATCAAGTTGCGTGGGTTGGGGATGCCGTCAAAGGGCATTCGGAGACGGAGCTGAAGAACAGGAAATGACTTCAGTGCCTTCTCGCTTAGGTACTTCGTGAGCGAATAAAAACTGCCCGTAAAGTTTGGCTCGTCTTCTTCGGTAAATCCCCTCCCTCCGTTATCCCCTGCGTAGATACAACCGGAGCCAATGTGCACGAAGTAGATATCGCGAGCCAAACACTCCTCGAGAAGCACGAGTGGGCCCGTCAGATTACTGCGGATAGTTTCGATCTTATGATCCTCACACCAGTCGACATTTGGCCTCCCCGTCTTACCCGCTGTATTGATCACGATGTCAGGTTTGAGCTCATCGAGAGCACGAGAAACAGCTTGTTGATCAGCGATGTCAATGTCTGGAGTGAGGGCACCAGGGAAGGCTGGAAGAAGTTTACCTGCGATATAGCCTTTGCCACCGAAAAGAAGAACTTTCATATTATGGAGAATATCAGAAAGAAAAAGTAAAAGGGAGCGAGGATAACAGGTGAATGTCGCCTTTGGCAGGTGCCGTCATGCAACCGGAGAAAAGCTGTAGATAATTAAATTCCGCAGCTGGGACGCCGCGTCCCAGAATCTCTAATAATACAAATACAATGGCACTTCTTTGTCGCGACAAAGAAGTGCCCAAGAAAACGCTATGCGCTTCAGAACTCGCTCGACTGCAGTCTCGCTCGGCATGAAGCGCAATCTTCGTTTGGGAGCCTTCAGACAATGATAAACAATTGTCGCATTGAAAAATTTCGTCGCGATTCTCCGCCGTCCAAAGCCAGAGGAAAGCGCATGTTCGACACCGCACATTCCGCAGAATTGCGGTGGAGTTTGCGCTTTCCCGCTTTGGTAGGCGGATAGAATCGCAGAAATTTTTCACGAGCGACGTGTTTTGGCTCCACCTTTTTCGCGAAAAAGGTGGAAGAAAACAATGATCGAGGCAACACAATCTCCGATACAATCTCCGCATGTCCCTCCCCATCCACATCGAACGCACAAGGAACCGCTCATCCAGAGCGATCCTCAGAGATGGCGAACTCTTCATCAGGCTGGCAGGGAGACTGAGTGCACAAGCTGAAAGAGAGCACATCGACATACTGACGAGACGCATGGCAAAAGCACATGCAAGAGAAGTACTGAAACATCGCATTGAACCCTTCAGACAATTACTGACGAGAGAGAACAGTGAACTGATCATCGAAACATGTACTGGTTACCGAATACACTTCACGGTCACAGAAGGACACAAGACACAGTCGAAGCGCACCGTAGACGGCTGGAGCGTAACGCGATCACCCACGATCAGTGAGAAAGTCTTTCATCGATACCTCTGGAAGTTGCTCGAGATCAGCATGGAAGTAGAAATAGCAAAGCTCGTGCGAGAAATAAACGCACGCACACTGAAAGTCCCCATCCGATCCATTACTCTCAAGTTCATGCGCTCTCGGTGGGGAAGTTGTTCTCATTCTGGAAACATCGCATTGAGCACTCCCCTGCTCTGTACATCAAAAGAAATCCTTGAGTACGTCATCATCCATGAACTGGCTCACGTACGAGAGATGAACCACTCGAAGAGATTTTGGGCGATCGTAGAAGAATACTGTCCTGAGTACCGTGAGCAGATGAAGGCGCTGAAGGGATATCGAGTAATACGCGAGAGGTGAAAAAAAAATGAACTTCTTCACGTAAGAATGAAGTGCTGAAACAAACACTGCTTGGATCTGTCGCCATCAAAAATTTCCGTCGCGCTTCTCCATGAACGAAGCGTGAAAAATCTCATGTTCGAAGCCTGAGGTCGCCGGGGCGACCGAAGGCAAGTTTGAGATTTTTAGCGAAGTGAATGGAATAGAAGCGCAGGAAATTTTTGTCGGGCGACTTGCTTTCTTTGCTCAACTTTCTTTCGCAACCGAAAGAAAGTGGAAAAGTACGATGAATTGAAAAAATCTAATCCATAGTAGTTTTGACTTACGGCTGACGAGAATCAACTGTATAATAACCTCCGATGCCAAAGGTCCGACGAAAGACCAAGCTTCGGCGAA
>CAZDQZ010000003.1:0-9890 GCA_964507835.1 uncultured Candidatus Peribacteria bacterium
GGAATCACATTCACGATCGCCTGCGCAGGTCCCGCATCCGGGACTCTGATCCAGTGATCGAAGGAATCGAGTTTCTTTGGACCAATCCCAACAATCAAAGCTCCGCGCGCTTTAAGCTCCATGATATTGCTCGCCATATCCGCCGTGAATTCATCGTTCCCCATGAGTGCGATGCACGGCGTGCCCTTCTCGATGAGAGCAATCGGCCCGTGCTTGAGCTCGCCCGCGGCGAATCCTTCCGCGTGAATGTAGCTGACTTCCTGGATCTTGATCGCACTCTCGAGTGCCATCGGATAGTTCCAGCCTTTCCCGATGATGTACATGTTGTCGTGGGTATGGATCACATCGGCAACTCTACGAATGTGCTCGACGTAGCGCGGGTTCAACATATCGTTGATCTGACCTCCTGTTTCTAAGAGTAATGTGCGTCCTGCATTGAGCTTGCCAGCGACAGCGTGCGCAATGAGGAGGAGGACAGCCATCTGCCCCGTCGCCGCCTTCGTCGAGGCAACGGCCTTCTCTGGCCCTGCATTGATGAGCACGGTGTAATCCGCAGCTCGAGCAATCGACGATCCCTCCGTATTCACGATCGCGAGGACTTTCGATCCAGCTTGCTTTGCAACTTTCATCGCTTCCAGGACATCCGCCGTCTCTCCACTCTGACTCACGACGATGATGAGACTCTCAGGCTTCAGGAAGTGATGGTAGATCTTGAACTCACTCGCCGGGCAGAAGTTCACATGGCGATGAGCGACGACAGAGAAGAAGTAGTCCGCCGCCATACAGACCTTTCCTGCGGTACCACACGCTGTGAGGATGCACCCGAGACACGTCTCTATTGCCTTGGCAACCTCTAGGATTTCCGTGTCATCCTGATGGACGGCTCGATGAATCGTCTCCTTCTGATCCATGATTTCCTTGAGCATGTAGTGCTCGTACTCTCCCTTCTCTGCCTCATCGACGGTCCAATCAATCGTCACGAGACGCTTCGTGCGTTCCTCGCCAGTCTCTATAGAGGAGAAGCGGACGTGGCCATCCTGTGCAACGATCATCTCTCCATCATCAAGATACTGCACGGTGCGTGTGTGTTCGATGAACGCAGGAATATCTGATGCGATGAAGACATCGTTCCCATGCACTCCGACGATGAGAGGGGAGCCGGTGCGCGCAGCAACGAGACCCTGATGCGTCGCATCGAGGACGAGAATGGCATACCGTCCCTCAAACCGAAGGCAGGCGCGTCGCACCGCTTGCTCCAGTGTCGTGCCAGACACCTTCAATTCCTCTTCGATCATATGAGGAATGATTTCAGTATCTGTCTCTGATATGAACCGATGACCCTTCGCCTTCAGCTCATCCTTCAGAGCGAGATAGTTCTCGATGATGCCGTTATGCACAACGGCGATACGACCATCGCCACTGAAATGCGGGTGCGCGTTGTCTTTCGTCACCCCACCGTGCGTCGCCCAACGAGAGTGCGCCACAGCAAGCGAACACGGATCAGCGAAGTCTTCTGGCTTCACTGCACCGATCTTCCCAATCTCTTTCGACGATGTCATCGATCCATCAGAGAGACGCATCGCCACTCCCCACGAATCGTACCCACGGTATTCGAGGTTCTTGAGTCCCTTGACGACAATAGAACCTGCATCCTTTCTATCGCCGATGTATCCGAAGATGCCACACATACAAAGAATGTAGAATGTAGAATGTAGAATGTAAAATTAAAAGAGCACCATAAGTCCAAAATGCACGTAAAATTCTACATTGTACATTTTTACATTGTAAATTGCTCTTACGAGCATTGACATACTTCGACTGCTTCAGTACTCTCTCCGAGCCCTATGCCTATTCTTCAAGCCTCCATCAAGCACGCCAGACAGTCCGAAGAGCGACGCGCACGCCGTCAGCCCTTCAAGACGAACATGAAGACGATGATCCGAAAGGTGAAGGATTTGGTAAAGGAAGGAAAGATGGATGAAGCCATCAAATCTCTCCCACTTGCTCAGAAATCGATCGATACTGCTGCGAAGAAAGGAATCGTCCATCGGAAGAACGCCGACAAGAACAAGTCTGCTCTCGCGAAGCTCGTGGGGGGGAAGAAGAAATAGCATGCGCATTCTCGGTCTCGACCTCGGCAAACGTCGCACAGGCGTTGCTTTCGCAGATACAAGACCTGGTTTCGTCATGGCACTCAACACCATCAAACACACGACGACGGAAGGACTCATCTCCGCACTCCAGCAGATCATCACAGACAAAAAAGTGGAGTCTCTCGCTATTGGCCTGCCCCGTCTCCCCGATGGCTCGGAAGGGGAGCAAGTAGACTACGTACGAAGCATCGCAGAACTCATCGGATCGACGACACACCTACCCATCCGATTCATCGATGAACGATACTCATCGTATGGAACGACGAAAGAGAATGCCGATGCGAAAGCAGCATGCTCGATTGTAGAAATTGCAATGAGCCAACATAATGAATAAAGGCAAGCACGACTCTCTCGCATGCATGAAATAACGAGACAAACATCAGCAATCACAAAACGAAAACGATGTTAGACCAAGTGTACAGATAATGGTAAATCACTATTGACAATTAACTTCTATATTGTATTATTACACCCTTCTCCGGGAGGCCATCTTGCTCATTTCCCTCATCAGAACAACGACAGACAGAAAGTTGTCTCCAATGATCTAGTAAAGAAAGTTTATCTTTATTTTCTGTCAACGTTCTGGTAGAACAAGATAGTTTACTTCCCACTTCATAAAAAGTATGGCAACGCCCGCCTCTTCCTCCACCACTCAAGCGACTTCTCAGAAGTCATCCTCGACGATCAATCTTCAAGAACTCCTCGGAGATCTGTTCCTCGTGTTGACGCAGAAGGAAACGGAGGTCATCAAACGGCGCTTCGCCCTTGCAGGTCAGAGCAAGCAAACACTCGAGAAGATCGGGAAGCACTTCAACGTCACACGTGAGCGCATCCGTCAGATCGAGAGCATTGCCTTGAGTAAGCTCAAGCGCACTGTCCGCACGACTCGCCTCAACGAAGTGAACGAAATGGCCAAGGGTATCCTCCGTTCCCACGGAGGTGTCATGCTCAGCAGTGAGCTCGTCTCCACTGTGCTCAAGAGACTTCCTGGCACACAGCTCGTCGATGGTTCCGTCCTCCGCCTATCATTCGCCATCGATAATGAAATGGCATCTGAAGGTCGCAGTCTTACCTACAAGCCATTCTGGAGACTTGCAACGGTCGCGATGGATGACATCTCGACAATCATCGACATGGCAGTGAAGTTCCTCAACAAGCGTCACTCATGCATGAAGACTGTCGAACTTGTGTCGTCGATCCAGTCCATGCCCGCTTTCCAAAACCGCATCCCCACCAATGAGCTGATCCTCAGCTGTCTCGCTATCGACGAACGTCTGAAGGAAATCCCCGAGGGTTGGGGTCTGACAGAATGGCGCTTCGTCCGTCCACGTTCCATCCGCGACAAAGTCGAGATCATTCTCAAGAAGATTGGTCATCCGATGCACTTCATGGAAATCGCGAACTCCATCAAGGAAGCTGGCTTCGACCACAAGAACGTTACTGTACAAGCAGTGCACAATGAGCTCATTCGTTATCCACAGTTCGTTCTCGTCGGTCGCGGTCTCTACGCATTGAAGGAGTGGGGCTTTGAACCTGGCACGGTTGCCGATGTCATCGAAACCATCCTGAAGAAGAAGGGTGCGATGAGTAAGAAGCAGATCATCGAAGAGGTGAGCAAGCAACGCACCGTCAAAGTTGGTACGATCTCGCTCAACCTCCAGAAGATGCCATACTTCGTCCGCGTCGGTCGTGCCGTCTACGACTTCGATGCTAGCAAGAAGTAGTTCGAATTATTGAGACTCTCACAGCCTCGCTCATGCGAGGCTTTTTTTTGAGTGCTCGCGGAGAAACAAGCGTATACTACGTTCATGAAGAATCTCCACGTCGTGGCATCGCTGGTGACACTGATACTCCTACTCACCGCCTGTCAGAAACGCGTCGAACATGTGACCTATGGACCCGTGAGTGGCACGGGCACACTGATCCCTGCCGAGCTATCACTCGTTCGTCGAGGATCCCATATGCTCGTCATGGCCAGTGGAAAAAAATACTACGTCGAAAGCAAAACGGAAAACTTGCAATCCCTCGAAGGTCTCATCGTGACTATCGAAGGCCGACTCGAGAAAAACTCGACGAATGTCGATGCTCCAGTCATCGTCGTCGAAAAAATCAGGGGAGCACTCGATGATCAAGATCTCCATATTTGGAACATCCCACTCCTGAATCTGCGTATCAAAGCCCCGAATCTATGGAAAACATCGATGAAGAACGGAGACGTTCTGTTTTCGCTCGTCGGTGAGACGGAGCCGTTACTCACCGTCAGGTCGATGACAGGCAGTGCCCTGCCTCCCGGACGCGTATTCTACGTACAGAATAGAAAAGCTGTCTTCTCCGACACAGCGGGCGCAGTACGAGAACTTTTCATCCTCGAGAATGACAGAGTGATCAGACTACACTTCGATCCGTCGACGCAGTCATCAGTCACCTCACTCGTCGAAGCGAAAGTACTGGAGAGTCAATTTGACCGTCTCCTCGCCAATCTGCAATTCATCTCCGATACCGCCTTCAATCATACAAGCACAGGTTCCGGCTCTACAGAGTTCTGTGGCGGAGAAGCAAAAATTCTTTGCAGTATAACGCAGTACTGTGACATCACCGATCCGACACTCGGCACAGGAATCTGCAAGCAGAAGCCAACGAAGTAGGTGTACGTTCATACACCGCAACAGAAAAATATTCCTGCAAGCATATCTATTTGACTGGCTTCTAGAAAGGAGGAAAACTGTTGGTGAACGTTCATACACCTATTTTCTACTTCCTACATTCTTCCCTCCACTCCCATGTCCAAGCAGGTACAACAGACAGCAGTCACAAACCCCGAGAAAACGACGAAAACAGTCGAATCAAAACTTGATGCGACGAAAACCGACGCACTGAAAGCAGCGATTTCAGAAATTGAAAAACAGTACGGTGTTGGCTCTATCATGAAGATGGGCAAGGCACAGCAAGTCGGTATCGAGACATACTCCTCCGGATCTCTCAGCCTGGACCTCGCACTCGGTGGCGGGATCCCCAAGAGCAGAATCATCGAAATTTTCGGACCCGAGTCCTCGGGTAAGACGACACTCGCACTCCATGCGATTGCAGAAGTGCAACGTCGCGGTGGCAAAGCTGCATTCATCGACGCAGAACACGCTCTCGATATCATGTACGCAAAGAAAATCGGCGTCGATATCGACAACCTCCTCGTCTCACAACCGGATGACGGTGAGCAGGCACTCGAGATCTGTGAGACACTCGTTCGCTCCGCTGCCATCGATATCGTCGTGATCGACTCCGTCGCTGCTCTGACGCCACGTGCCGAGATCGAAGGCATGATGGGGGATAGCCACATGGGACTCCAAGCTCGTCTCATGAGTCAGGCTCTGCGAAAGCTCACATCCATCGTGAGCAAGACGAACTGTTCCGTCGTCTTCATCAATCAAATCCGCATGAAGATCGGAGTCATGTTCGGTAATCCAGAGACAACGACGGGGGGCAACGCCCTCAAGTTCTATGCGTCACTGCGCCTCGATGTGCGACGCATCGACAAAATCACGGAGAAGGGTGACGACGAACAACATGTCGTTGGGAGCAGGACACGAGTCAAAGTCGTGAAGAACAAAGTTGCACCACCATTCCGTCAAGCAGAATTCGATATTCTCTACGCTCAGGGCATCTCGCGCGAAGGAGATGTGATCGATCTCGGTATCAAATACGGCTACATCGAGAAAGCCGGTGCGTACTTCCGCGTCGGTGACGAAACCCTCGGGCAAGGGAGAGAGCAAACAAGGCAGTATCTCAAGAAAAATCCAAAGCTCGTCGAGAAGCTCGAAAACGAAATCAAAGATGCGTACCAGAAAATCAGTGCAATCTAAGCAATCAATGAATGAAGAATTATGAATTATGGCCGCTACCACCAGATTGGCTCGCCATAATTCATAATTCGTAATTCTATATTCGTAACTATGCCATCAGACCTTTCAGCAATCTCAGAAGTAGTTTAGACTCGTCTCCCATGGCACAAGCTCTCCTCGACGTACAGCCACACAGCTCCGAAGCTGAGCACACCGTCATCGGCGCCCTACTTCTTGATCCAGAAGCCATCATCAAAGTCTCGGACCTCCTCGCACCCGACGATTTTTACGAACCGACGTACCAGACGATCTACAGAGCAATCCACGAACTCTACCAACTCCATCAACCGATCGACATCGTGACGGTCAGTAGCCGACTGAGTGATGAGAAGCGAATCCAAGACATTGGAGGCAGTGCCTTCCTTGCAGAGCTGGCAGCGAAAGTACCGACATCCGCCCACATTCATAAATACGCACAAATTGTGAAGACGAAAGCGATCCATCGGAGGATCATCCAAGCGGGCGAAAAAATAAAAGCCCTCGGCTACGAAGAAGACCAGAATGTTCCAGAAATTCTGGAGAAAGTGGAGAAGACCGTTTTTCAAATTTCAGCAACCTTTCTCAAAGAGAAATTCGTTCACATCAGAGACATTCTCAATGATCGCTACGAAAAGTTTGCAGAGATGCACGAATCGAAAGATCAGGATTCCATGAAAGGAGTCCCCACGGGATATGCAGCCATGGACTTCAAGCTCTCCGGCTTCCAGCCATCTGATCTCATCATCATCGCGGCTCGTCCGAGTATGGGAAAGACGTCTCTCGCGCTCAACATTGCACAGAATGCCGCGATTAAACATGGAAAGTCGATTGGCATCTTCTCCCTCGAAATGAGCAAGGAACAGCTGGTTGATCGTCTCTTCGCATCGATGCTTGGAGTCGATTCATGGAAGCTTCAGAAAGGAAAACTCGAGGACCGTGACTTCCAAAACATGGGTCCCATCATGGACGAACTGAACAAGGCAAATATCTTCATCGACGACTCCATGGGTTCATCGATCCCCGAGCTTCGAGCCAAGGCCCGCAGACTACAGATGGAGAACGGGCTCGATATGATCATCATCGACTTCATGCAATTGATGAGCACAGGCAACGCCAGTTTCTCGGGGAATCGCGTGCAAGAAATTTCCGAGATTTCCCGTTCACTGAAGATGCTTGGGCGCGAACTGAAGATCCCTGTCGTCGCACTCAGTCAGCTCTCCAGAGCTGTCGAGAGCCGTCCAGGCAACATCCCTCAACTGTCCGATCTCCGCGAGTCCGGATCCATCGAGCAAGATGCCGACGTCGTCCTCATGATGTACCGAGAGGACTACTACGAAGAAGATTCCGACCGACCCGGTATCACCGACATCTACATTAGGAAACACCGCAATGGACCCACTGGAAGAGTGGAGCTCCTCTTCAAGAAAGAGCAAATGCGCTTCTACGATATCGACAAATCTCAGCAACAGAAGTCGACAGACTCTGCCATGATGAAGAAGCTCTCTGCACAGTCCAAGGCAGCAGGATGGAAGAGTGCACCACCTCCGGATGATGAGTGAGACTGAGTGGTCAGATCGATGAAGGTGGTTTAGTATTCTTCCATGAACACAACCACCCTCCGTCCCGATATGTCCGTTCATGAAATCCTGCTGTACGCCACGCTGGCATTCATCATCGGACTCATCTTCACGAAGCCCTTCGTGTCATTCCTCCATAAGTACAAACTCGGGAAGCAACTGCGCCAAACGGCAGTCGACGGTACATCGGCGAGTGTGTTTCTTGAGCATCATGCGCACAAGGCAGGCACTCCGACGATGGGTGGCCTCCTCATGTGCGGAAGCATCATCCTGACTGTACTCATCTCTCGCGTCCTTTCGTACGAAGGACTCGTGGGGTCATCCATCCTCCAGCGCGGACAAGTGTACGTACCACTCGCAATGCTCATCGTCTACGGACTCGTCGGTGCAGTAGATGATCTCATCAACATCCGAGGACTCGGAAAAAATAAAGGGCTCGACGCACTCCCTAAGCTCATCTTCCTCCTCGTCGCGACAGGACTCGCCGCGTGGTGGTTCACGGTACGGCTCGAGTATCAGTCTCTCTACATTCCCTTCGGACAGTATCTGGGACTCAGCGACAACAACCTCTACATCGGCCTCTGGTACATCCCTCTCTTCTTCTTCGTCACCATCGGCACAGCGAATGCCGTCAATGTCACGGATGGGCTCGACGGTCTCGCGGGTGGACTACTCCTCATTGCCTTCGGCGCATTCGGCCTCATGGCGTTCATGAGTGACTTCACGGTGCTCGCGGGTTTCTGCGCCGTCATCGTCGGCTCCATCGCCGCATTCCTCTGGTTCAATGTGCCACCCGCACTCTTCTTCATGGGAGACGTCGGCGCGCTCGCACTCGGTGGTACGCTCGCTGTCATGGCGTTCATGCTCGGTAAAGTCCTCATCCTTCCCCTCATCGGGTTCATCTTCGTCCTAGAGATGCTCTCCGTCATCATTCAACTGACGAGCAAGCGTTTCCTCAAGCGTAAAGTGTTCAAGTCAGCTCCGTTCCACCATCATCTTCAAGCGATTGGATGGCCCGAGAGCAAGATTACGATGCGCCTATGGATCATCGGTGCATTCGCTGGCTTCCTCGGCGTCATCGTCGGCATCTACGGCTAGCAGTGAAAGTAAAGAGAATCCGAACGTGAGTACTTGCTTCTCTGAAGACTTTTGTTCTACCCTCAGAATATGCTCAACGTCGCTATCAACGGGTACGGGCGCATCGGTCGCAACGTCCACCGTCAATTCGTCGAACTCTACGGAGACAAGGTCCAAGTCGTCGCTATCAATGCTTCTTCGGAAGCTGATATGCGCGCGTATCTCCTCAAATACGATTCCCTGCACGGCAGGCTCGATGCCGACGTTGCCGTGAGTGGCGACAACATCACCGTCAATGGCAAACTCGTCCGCGTCATCAAAGAAAAAGATCCCGCAAAATGCCCCTGGAAGGAACTCGGAGTGGATATCGTCATCGATTCCACAGGCAGATTTGATCTCTACGAAGAACTGGAACCACACTTGAAGGCCGGTGCGAAACGCGTGCTCGTCACTGGTCCAATGAAAGACAAGACGCCGACGTTCGTGAAGGGAGTGAATGATCACGAGCTCACGAAAGATATGCTCATCGTCAGCAATGCCTCCTGTACAACGAACTGCATCGCTCCTGTCATGAAGATCATCGATGAAAACTACGGCATCGAAAGTCTGCTCGTGAGTTCCGTCCACGCCTACACCGCGACGCAGAATCTCCTCGATAACAAAGCGAAAGAAGGTGGTGAACTCAGGCGCGCTCGCTCTGCGACGCTCTCGATGATCCCGACGAAAACCGGTGCTGTGAAGGCGTGCGCAAGCATCTTCCCACACCTGAAAGGCAAGATGGACGGTATGGCATTCCGCGTCCCCGTGCCGACGGTCAGCTGTGCGTACATGGCGTTCTACCTGAAGAAGGATACAACCGTCGAAGACATCCACGCGAAGCTCGACTCAGCATCGAAGAGTCCATCGATGCAGGGAGTGCTCGGCATGTCGTACGATCAATGTGTCTCGATCGACTTCCAGACTGACCCACGTTCATCGATTGTCGATGTTCCCTCCACGAAGGTTGTGAATGGGAAATCTGCACAGATTCTCAGCTGGTACGACAACGAATGGGGGTACGCGATGCGTGTCTCAGAGATGACGCTCCAGATGGCATCGTTTCTGTGAATGAATTGACCTTTCTGCCTTTTCTGCCTTCTCAAGCTTCCAATGTCCTCCTCCTGCCCGCTCCCCAGTCGCATTTCGCTCAACAATCATCTGTATCAAAC
>CAZDQZ010000003.1:9990-17066 GCA_964507835.1 uncultured Candidatus Peribacteria bacterium
TGGCTTCTTCTCCTCATCCCACGTCCAATACGCTTGCGTGAGCGCTTTGGGCAACACTTCCTCCAGAGTCTTATTCGGCTCAGCCTCCTTGATTTTGCCCTCCAGCTTGTAGATTTTCTTCATGCTCTTGTACGTCCCGAAGGGGAAGTGCTTGCGCCAAAATTGACCTTTTTCCTTCTTCGGATCCTTCGAAGAAGTGGCACTCTCCAGACGCTTGTACGGGAGTGACTTCGGCTTGTCATTCTTGCCCCACTCGACACGACCGACGACTGTTTTCGTCTCTGGATCAACGTAGACTAAGTCATCGTCTTTGAAGGAATTGCCTGCAGACGGAACTGATGCGTCGCTCATGATGGTCGAGAGAGAAGATGATGATCCTCGAGTGGAGGAGGTGACGGAGGTGGGGGTGGGGGAGGCAGGATGGTCGCCTCTGGTTCTTGAACTTTCTTGCGAGCAGGAACGGCCTCGTCAGGATGATGGAAGAGTTCATGGACTTGGCTTCGTTGGTGATCCTGATGCTTCAGGAAGGAATACAGGAGAGCGAGGGCGCTACCGACAATCGAAATATAGATACCGAAGCGCATCTCCAGCCCCGAGACTTCGAATGTTGCACGAAAGAGAATACTGAACGACACGAAGAGGAGGATCGTCGAGAGAACCGTGAGCGCAAGACGAAGCGGGATCCGCAGGGACTTCCGTATAATGACAGGACCGCCGAGAAGGGGAGAAATCGTGATGAAGAACAAGAAAGCGATGATACAGATGATGAGATGACCGATGAGTCCCGTGCGAAAATCGAAACCATTGTTCCATACTTGCGACTCACCGTACGCCCCACCAGAGAGCCACGGAAGAAAAAGTCCAATAGCGCAGAGGAGCAGTCCGACGTGGACAACTTTTTCTTCCAATTCCATGCCGCGTAGCGCACGAATGATTCGCTCGTACATCACAGAAACAGTACCAGAAGAAAGATGCCTTGTCACCGCGATAGATCCTCTGTGCTAGGATAGCTCTGCATGCGCTTTCGAAGAGTCGGAATCACGGCGAGATCGGACATCGAGAACCGCGAAACGGTAATCAACTCCGTCGTGGACATCATTGAGAGGGCAGGGGCACAAGCCCTCATCGATGAGAAACGATGTAGAACAGAAGAGCGAAAGAAACAGAAGTGCTTCACATCGACGGATGAAATCGACCTCCTCCTCGTGCTCGGTGGGGACGGAACAATTCTCCGAACCGTCCGGGAGCTACCAAGTCTCCGCGTACCCATTCTCTCCATTAATCGGGGAACGATCGGTTTCCTTGCGGAACTCACGATGGACGAAGCAGATTCGATGCTCCCGAGATTCCTCATACAAGGCGAAGGGACGATCGAGAAACGAAGTATGATCGACATACGAGCCGTCCGCGGGAAGAAAGAACTCTTCCATGGCACAGTGCTCAACGAAGCGGTCATTAGCCAAGGTGCCATCTCTCGCCTCATCGATCTGAAGACATCGGTCAATGGCGATCCTCTCGCGACATTCCACGCGGATGGAGTCATCATCGCGACCCCGACCGGATCGACGGCGTACTCCCTCGCTGCAGGAGGCCCTATCGTTCACCCATCGCTTCAGGCCACGATCCTCACACCGATCAACCCGCATAGCTTCAGCCAGAAGCCCATCGTCCTTCCTGCAGAGAATGACGTGAGTGTCATGATCATGACGAAACAGAACAAATTTCAGGACGTGCAGGTCAGTCTGACACTCGACGGTCAGACCTACGTCACCCTCCAGAGAGGGGACATCGTATATGCGAAAGCTGCGAAACACTGCGCACTCTTCCTGCGACGCAAGGAGGAAACCTTCTTCGGGACTCTACGGGCAAAACTGAAGTGGGGAGAAGGAGTGGAGTAATAAGTAATTTTATGCTATACTAAACAGATGCCAACACTCGACACAAAAGATCTCTCTCGGCTCAGTGGAGAAGAGCTTCTCACGACGTTGGAGCAAGAAGCTGTGAAAAGTAAAATTTCAGACATCCACATTAACCCAGGGAAGTCATCAGTGAAGATCCTCTGGCGAGAACTGGGAGTGCTTAGGGAGCTCGTCAGTGTTTCTCGGGACGTACACGAAACTATCGTCCGCCGTATCAAGTTCAAGGCGAAGCTCAAACTGAATCTGGAGAACATGCCCCAAGACGGTCAGTACACATTCCAAGCAGGAGGACGAATGATCAACGTCCGTGTCGCCAGTCTTCCCACTCGTTTCGGCGAAACGTACACTCTCCGTCTCCTGGATCCGGAACACGGTATCGTCCCACTCTCAGAACTTGGATTCCCGGGCGACATCGAGAAAACCCTCCGTGAGATCGTCTCGCTACCGAATGGATTAGTCCTCGTCACCGGTCCGACAGGATCTGGAAAGACGACGACTCTCTACGCACTCCTCTCCACGCTCGCAGGCAAAGATCGCAACATCATCACGCTAGAAGACCCTGTCGAATACGAGCTCAAAGACGTCATTCAGAGCCAGATTGATCCTGAGCACGGGTACACATTCGCGTCTGGACTCCGTTCCATCCTCCGCCACGATCCTGACATCATCCTCGTCGGAGAAATCCGTGATCAAGAGACAGCGCAGACAGCCATCGATGCGTCACTGACGGGACATCTTGTTCTAGCGACACTCCATACAAACTCATCCATCGAAGCGATTCCTCGTCTCCTCTCGATGGGTGTCAGCACCTACACGTTCGCTCCGGCACTGCGGGCAGTCCTTGCCCAGCGTCTCATCCGCACGGTGAACCCTGCACTACGACCGACGATCAGCAGTCACACAGAGAGCGAGAAGGACTTCTACACAGGCCAGTGCGTTCTCCCCGAACTCCTTGTGGGAACAGATGACATCAAAAATCTCATCCTGACACAAGCCACAGCGTCCGAGATCCGCTCCACCGCTATCAAAGAAGGATTTCGCTCGATGAAAGAGTGGGGGGAAACGATGATCGAACAATCGATCACGACGAAGGCAGAAGTAGAGCGAGTAACGGCGAGCTAAAGCGATCAATCTCAGTGAGCCTTCAGAAACTTGCCTGTTTGAGCGGAGTCAGTCTATGATTGCTGACCAATGCTTCCACGACACAGACGTCAATTCGGTACGATCGGCGAAGAACGAAGGACTCGACCACGCCTCGTGCTCCGTTTTGTACTAGGAGTCATCATTGTGGCAATCGTGTGGTATTTGATCTCCACACTCTTCTCGTTTTTCGATGGTTCAGCAGGCCGAAAAACCGCAGCTGTTTTAACGGTACAAAGTAGCAGCGCAGTCCAAGTCTCTCTCCAGGAAGGGGAGTGGCAAAACTCAGAAAGTAACCTAAAGCTCTATGCTGGTGACAGCGTTCAAACACGAGGTGATGGAGATGCGACGATCACGCTCTTCGATGGTACGAGAATTCGACTCGACCGAAGTACGGAGATCACGATCGATGCAAGTGAGAAACTCCCCACAACAAGCTCTGCTCTTGCTCTCAGAGTGAAGACAGGGCGCATCTGGGTGGCATCCCCCAGCTCTGCGAGTTTTAGCGGAGCTATCGTGCGATCGATCTCGACGACGAACTATACTGCCGACATCCCTGCAGGGACCAACGCCATAGTCTCAGCATCACTTCTGCACATTGCACGATCAGAAGGTTTAGGAGTGCACGTCACGTTCTCGCTGTCTCAGAAAAATATCCCCAACATCACGATCGGTGAGGGGCAGTACTTGGGCCTGACAGAGGATGCAAAGACGAAGATGATTGAAGGACAAAACCCGTACGACTTCCGTGATCCTGTGACTCCGGAACTTCTTCGCGATGATTTCTTCGTCTCTAGCTACGTTTCGACGACCTCGAGTACGCAGAGTGATGGAACGACGACCGTGCCAGTCACCCCAAGTGACTCCACCCCGCTCACGCTGACATCACCTGACGACAATGCAAAAATCACGACGAAGAGTGTGATCGTCAGTGGAAAAGTCGGGGATCTCGTCACAGGGATTCTCCTCAACGGATCTCCAATCACGATCAAGTCGGATCGTTCGTTTAGTGCTGAACTAAGCCTTCCAAAGGACAAAACATTTCTCATCAAAGTAGAAGCACAAGACAAGCAAGGTATCACCATCGGACGCGTAGAACGAACGGTACAGAATGCGTACCAAATCGATGTTGCCCCTGTGCGCATCAAGTCTCCTGTCGGTTCTGGAGAAACGCTCCGGACATCGACGCCAGAAGTAGAGATCACAGGAGAAGCACCGACGAACACTGCAGGAATTATTGTGAACGATTACCGGCTCCAGCTCTTTAAAGCAGGGAGTAAGACATGGAGCTACCTTGCAAACACGAGTAACGGCAATCTGAAAATTGGAACGAACGTGTTCACCATCTACGCTGTGGATGCCGATGGTAATAAGAGCCCCGGCAGAAGTATCACGGTAATACTGTCGACAGAGTCCACGACTGGCACCGGTGCTACAGCTGTTACTCCTCCCATCAAGCAGAATGCACCTCTCACACCAGGAGTCCTCAGTGTGAGCGCACCCAGCACTGGCACAAGTGCAGAAACTTCTGATGACGAGCTCTCCATCACAGGATCGACGTCACCAGACACGTACAGCGTATCGGTGAATGGGTACGCACTCTCGCTCTACGCGCCAGGGAGTACGAATTGGAAGTACATCGCATCAATCAATCTCGGCACGATGAAGCGTGGAAGGAACGTCTATCGCATCGTCGCACGCAATCAATCGGGAGAAATCCTCGATGTGCTGGAGTACACACTGACATTCAAGCCATAGTCGTGGGCTTCTGACTTATGACTTGCCTGCCCGTCCGTAGCCTTAGCGCAGGCGGGCCTGCCGGTCCGTAGCCCGAAGGCGTAGGCGGGTGACTTATAACTTTCCCGTCTCCTCCAAACCGACGCGATCGAGCGTCTGAAGAAACTTTTTCGGTAGTGGAGCCTCGACGATCACACACTTCTTACTGGGTGACTGAAACTCCAGATGCTTCGCATGCAGTAACAGTTGCTGAACCCCCAAACTCAGAGAGAGTTCCTTCGACGCATTCGATCCGTACGTCGGATCACCGAGAACGGGGTGACCAATGCTTGCGAGGTGCACACGAATTTGATGCGTACGACCGGTGTGAAGATCACATTCAAGGAGCGACACACCATGTCCCCACACAAGAGTTCTGTACGTCGTCTGCGCGCTTCTGCTCCTAACCGCTTGGTGGATAGACATCTTCGTCCGCAGTGTGCCGTGACGACCAATCGGCGCATCGATTGTCGCCGTTTTCTCATGTGGACGACCGTAGGCAAGCGCGATGTATGTCTTCTTCACCGTTCGCTCTGCAAACTGCTTCTGGAGGAACAAATGTGCCTTCGGCGTCTTCGCGATCAGCATGCATCCTGTTGTATCTTTATCGAGACGATGCACGAGGACTTCGCCTTCGGAGAAAGGAAGTTTCCACTTGGCAAAAAGAGGCTTCAGAGCTGATAGAACCGTTTCCTCCCGCGTCTTCATACCACTACCAGGATGCACGACGACTCCCGCAGGCTTATTGATAACGAAACAAAAATCATCCTCGTACAGAATCGGAAGTGTCGTCGATTTTTTTGATGAATCGATCGAAACAGGAGCAGAAGAGGGGAGTGTGACCTCGATGCGATCGCCAATCGCTACAGCGAACGATGCCTTCGTCGCCACAACTCCGTTCACTGTGACGAGTCTAGATGTAATCATTTTCTGAGCAACAGTACGGCTTTTGATGGCTTCCTCGTGGGCTAGGACTTGATCCAGGCGACCTCCACGAGATGGTACGACAAAAGAAAATACTTCACTCGGTGCTTTTGAGATTTGACGCATGTATGCAGTATGCCTCACTCTAGGCGTAATGACACACGCAGATGAACTTCTCACTCGCGCAGTAGCCGATGTCGTGCCCCGAAAAGTGGCAGAAGACAAGCTCAACAGTGGAAAGAAAATGCGTCTTTACCTTGGCATTGACCCTACAGGAGCGAAGCTCCACCTCGGTCATTCTGTGCCTCTACGGAAACTGAAAGCCTTCACGGATGCAGGCCACCACGTCATCTTTCTCATAGGGAGCTTCACGGCGATGATCGGTGATCCAACGGGTCGTGATGCAATGCGTGAAGCCCTCACTCCGGACATCATCGAACAGAACTTCAAAGATTACAAAAAACAAGCAGAGAAAATTCTTGATTTCAGCAAAGTAGAAATTCGCTACAACCACGAGTGGCTTGGGGAAATGACATTTGCAGATGTCGTGAAGCTCGCTGGACACTTCACCGTGCACCAGATGCTCGAGCGCGACATGTTCAAGGAACGAATGAAGGCAGAGAAGCCCATCCACCTGAATGAATTCTTGTATCCGCTCATGCAAGGCTACGACTCAGTTGCACTCGACGTCGATGCAGAAGTCGGAGGCAATGACCAGCTCTTCAACATGCTTGCAGGACGCACGCTACAGAAGGAGCTGAAAAATAAAGAAAAATTCGTACTCACAACGAAGCTCATCGAAGGCACTGACGGTCGGAAAATGAGCAAGACATACAACAACTGTGTGTACCTCACAGATTCCGCGGAGGAAATGTACGGTCGTTTACTGTCGATGCCCGATCGCCTCATCCCTGACTACATGGAGTGCTGTACGGATATCCCCATGTCAGAGGTAGAAGCATGCAAGAAAGCGCTGGAGAATGGCTCAGAGAACCCAAAAAACCTAAAGATGCGTCTCGCTCGCGAGATAGTCACCATGTACCACGGCGCAAGTGAGGCGAAGCGAGCAGAAGAAGCTTTTGAAAATGTCTTCAAAAATAAAGGTATTCCGGATGAGATCCCTGAGTACAAGGCTTCGGCAGGGGAGTCACTCATCGATGCACTCGTCGCAAGCAAAACTGTCACAAGCAAGTCCGAAGCTAGGAGGCTCATCGAGCAGGGGGGAGTAAAGCATGATGAAATCGTGGTTAAAACAATCGATGCAAAAGCAGAAAAGGGGATTTGGAAGGTGGGGAAGAGGAAGTTTTTGAGGATTGT
>CAZDQZ010000003.1:17166-22368 GCA_964507835.1 uncultured Candidatus Peribacteria bacterium
TTTGTTGTGATAAACATCAGAGCACTATTTTGAATTGGATGTCTCTGAAACATAGAACATCAAAGAACCAACAACCTCAGCGCCAGCGCAGAGCCAATGGTCAGGCTCAGTGAGAGCAGAATTCTTCTGCCGATGCTGAGGTATGCTTGCTTTGACATCAGCTGTTATAACGTACGGATGGCGAATTTATTACACGAGAAACAGTGCAACCCAGTCCCTGGAGCGTGCACTGTAGTCTCCGAATCTGTGGGGCAGAGGAGGGGAGATACACATGCATGGCTGAGGGAAGCGGAGAACTCATGACCCAGGAGACAACAGAATCGACGACACTCGGCGTACTCTCGCCCGAGAAATCCATGTCTCTGCAATCGACGACGAGGCAACGATGGAAGATGGAAGGAGCATGCATAGGAGTGTGTGGAGAATGTGACGAGATGTACACAGTGTACGATCGTACACCTACGAAATCAATCGGATGCACTCGACAGACGAAAGTCGATGTACTCTGGAGTACGATGACAACAAAGATTCCGCGATCGGCAGAGATCGACATCCTGCGTGTCACTGCGATTCTCATGATGATGGTGTATCACCTGGCATACGACCTGCGGGTTTTCTATGGATGGGGGATCGATGTCTACGGACTCGGGTGGACGACCTTCGAGCGCGCGACCGCATCCCTCTTCCTCCTTCTCACAGGGCTCTGCTTCGTCATATCGTGGCAGAGAAGTGCATCGATGAAGAAGTACATCAAGAGAGGAATAACAATACTGTGCTACGGACTCGTCGTCAGCGTCGCAACATACGTCTTTGACCCCGATACATTTGTCCGCTTCGGCATCCTGCACCTCATCGGACTCTCCACCGTCCTCCTCCCGCTCTTTGTCCGCTTCGGTCGATGGAATGCTGTCATCGGAGTTATCGTGATGATGCTGAGCCACTTTCTCCTCAGGCAAACTGTCGATACATCTTTTTTGCTACCGCTAGGATTCATGCCAAACGGCTTCCAGTCTGTGGATTACTTCCCACTCCTGCCGTGGTTCGGTGTCATTCTCATCGGCACCGCACTCGGTACTGCTTTCATGCAAAATCCAGAGCGCTATCGATGGCTACGACCTATTGAACAACAATCAAATGCAGGTCTACGACTTATTCAGACGATATCATCGCATTCACTCATCATCTACATGGTGCATCAGCCTGTGTTTCTCGGCATTCTCTGGTTGATCCGTGGCCACCTATAAGTGAGAAGCAGGGGATAGTATTCTTGACTCCCCCAGGACTCTCGACGCTTTTCATAGTGGAGAGTCGTCTTTTCTTTCCATTCTTCGGTAGTCCAAAGGATGAAGATTGAGAATAGAAGTGCCTAGGGCACTCAGAAGAGGATAGGTAGAAAATGTATGCATAAGACCATGGTGTGAAACTTCGTCGAGTATGAGTTTTCCACAGATATGTGCATAAAAATGAAGGTGTGATTGGAGAAAATAAGTTTATGATTTTCGCTCACAGAAGAGCAGAAATGCTAAGGAGGGGAGTAAAACTGCCTATACGTTTAATAACGCACAATGTATCTTGTACATTATTCAATGAGCGTGTTTCAACTAAATATCCTTCTCTGTGATGGCGATCGAACTCCCGATACTGGGTAGTGTCTTTGTCCACGGTGGCCAGAGGGAAATTTCTACTTTGGATACTTCGGGCAAATTTCGAATGATGCGGAAAGCTTCCTCCGACGACTTCCCTGCTACGTTGTCTCTAATATACTTCCCAAACTTCGCTCCCATTGGCGTAATAGGATTCAGAATATAGCGTTGGTTGTATGTCAAGGAAGCGGTCAACTTCACCCAGCGGAGATCGGAGTCCCATGGAGGGATGACGTGCACATCCATGTTCTCGCGTGAAATGGAGGATGGGAGGATGGTCTTGTCTAGTGGAACACGTTGCAGGACTTCCTGACGCATCATGGAGAGGAGTTCATTTTCGTCGTAGAGGATGACAGTGTAGTCGAGAGATCCCTGGAGCGGGATGGTGGCGATATTTTGACCGATGAACGACTCAGAAAGAGCAAAGTTACTGTAGATCACTTTCGTCAATTCATCTCTCTGCAAGAGGACTAACTGGGTGCCATGGAGCTGGTTTCTGTTCTCGATCTCATCGGAGACCTGCTGGCGTGCCACCATGAGGAGCTCCTGCTCGAGACGCTGTTTCGCACCGGGATTATGCGGTGTACCGACGATATCTTCCTTGGTCAGCACGTTGACGTACGACGTCGTGCCACCAGTCGCCGGGTTGGTATTCCGTGCGTAGACGAGCGATCGCTCACGTTCACTCAAGCCCGGGAAGTACCACTTCACTCCCGACGGAACGTTGCCACGCTGGCCGAGAACTTCTCCATACTGATCGATGGGGTCAGCTTCCGCACGTGCGTCCATCTTCGTACGTGGCTCGAGGATCACCTCGTCCTGCAAGCGAAACTTCATCCCTGCTTGGTTCAGAATACGCGTACCGCGACGGAGTGAATACGGTTCATCAGAATCATTGAAGACCGTCACCGTCATGCGTGCATTCGTTCCCGTAAACTTCTTACTGATTTGGTCGTACGTCAAGGTGCGATCGACGTGGAGTGTGAGGAGTGTCAATGGAAGTATCCGGACGCGATTCTGTGACACGGGCAAGTGCGCACCAGACACGGCAAGGTAAATATTCGTCGTGAAGACACCTGTTTCTTGATTGGGCGTGATAAAAATTTCGGCGGAAGGCAGAAGCTTAAAAAATGTGTAGAGAAAGGCGCCGACGCTGATGAGAAATAGCGCCCAGATGCGAACCTTCGGTAGCGATAGAATACCTGCCGTCTGGAGCTTCGTGCGGATGTTCTCGCGCCAGATCACCGGGCTGAATGCACGGAGCGCCTCATCCTCCGACGGGTGTCCCTTCAGTAGTGGTTTGAGGACCTTCATCGTCTTGATTGGTTCCCACCCCTCGCGCTCAGCCGTCTCGAGGAGCCTGCCATCCTTGGTCGCAATCATGAGTGTGCGGTCGCGATTGAATGCACGGCACTCGATGAGGAGTGATTTCAGTGGTTCAACATCGATGTGCTTGAGTCCCGATGGTGGCAGGACGCACAGAAACGATCCTGCAGTCCGACGGACAGCATTGAGGATGGAATTTGCCGAGGTGTGATCTTCACCGACGAAGACGGTGAGTTTCTGATCTAGTTGCGACAAGGTGCGAGGTGAAAGTGGTACAGATCATAGCATCAGTACCGCTGTGTACTTGCTTGACCTGCGATGCTTTTCTTACCTTTTCTCTAAGACTTTCAACGATGTAAAATGCTTTCCGGAAATAAATTCAAGCATGGCTCCCCCACCCATACTGACGTACGTGTACGGACGCAGTGAATACTTGTACTTCAGATGGAAATCGATCGTGTCACCACCACCGATGATACTGATGGCTCCCCTCTTGGTCGCCCTCACGACGGCCTCCGCGATGCGCTTCGTCGCATGAGAGAAACGATTGTATTCGTAGACACCGAGCGGACCATTCCAAACGATCATTTTCGACGACTCGACAATCTCGATGTATCGCTTCAACGTAACCTTGCCGATGTCGAAAATGCTCATATCGCCGACGATGTCCTCGACAGGAAGATCGATCTTCACCGCCTTCTCGGAGAGCTCCGATGCGACGACAGCATCGCGCGGTACGACGATCTCCGCACGCTTCTTCTTCTGACTCTCCAGCATCAGTTCCTGCGCTAGCTCTAAGCCTTTTTCATCGTACTTCGACGAACCGACGTCGAACCCTCTGGCAGCGATGAGCGTATTCGCGATGCATCCGCCGACGAGAATGTGATCCCCGACGGTGAGGAATCGTTCGATCACCGGAACCTTCGTCTCCATCTTGGACCCTGCGACGATGAGCGTGAGTGGATGCTTCGTTTTGTGGAGCACCATACCTAGGTACTTCACATCATCTGCGAGCGCAAAACCCATGAACGATGGCAGGAGCTTTGGGACGCCAACCATACTCGCATGGTCACGGTGGCAATTCGTAAACGCATCATTGACGTACACATCGGCAAGACTCGCAAGCTTCTTCGCAAACGCAGGATCATTCTTCTTCTCCTCGGGGTGGAAACGAAGATTCTCGAGGAGCACCACCTCGCCTGGTTTAGCTTTCGCAACGGCAGAAACGGCTTCTGGACCGACACAATCGGAGGCGAAGTGCACGCGTGTCTTCAGAACTTTCTTGAGAACCGACACAATCGGCTTCTGACTGAAAGACGGATCCGGTGTATCCTTGGGTCTGCCCTGGTGTGCCATGATGATGAGCACAGCTCCCGCGTCGAGAATGTGTTGCATCGTCTTCTTGATCGCAAGCACACGTGAAATATCCGTCACCTTCCCCTTCTCCATCGGGAGATCGAACCCCGCGCGCAGAAGTACGTTCTTGTTCCGTAACTTCGCCTCGGAGAGGAGTCGGTAGTGACGCGACATACTGTCAGTATAGGACGCACGGTGCACACCGCAAGTACAAGAAACATGACACGTCTCAGAGTCGCAGTATGAAGCTCTCAAACGAGAATCAAGCGCACGATGTGCGTGAGAAGAAGAGTGAGATTCGTCGCTCCATCTGCGATTGATTATCGGTCGAACTCGTGTCGTACCCGACAAAGACTCCCCCCTCATTCACGACGGTATCAACTGTGGAAGACTCCTCTGCACGAACATCGAGACGATCGAGGAGTGGAATAATCGCATGCGAGAACCGTGGATCGACGATGTACCCGCGACGTTCATGAAGAAACATTTCAGAGAGACGGAGTTCGAGATCGCGCTCCGTCTTCGTCCGATAGAAATCGAAGAATGCATCGATTCCTCGGGAGCGAAACATCTCATTCCACGTCTTACGAGCAGAGTGAGTACAGACAGGTCCTATCAAGCCAATAATGAATGTAGGGGGCATAGGACGAAGGGGTGACGAACGACGCACGAAGAATACGGAAGATGTATAGAATAACAGATACCGTCAGTACACATCCTCTCTTCTACCTACCTTACCTACCTTACTTCCCTTACCCCCTCACCTTCCTTACCTCCCGCTCCTCGCCTACACTACTCTCGATGCTCCTCCTTCCCCTGATTGCGCTCCTCGTGACTCTCATAGCGTACCGTGTGGGACTCCGGCTCTTTCGCCATT
>CAZDQZ010000003.1:22468-28842 GCA_964507835.1 uncultured Candidatus Peribacteria bacterium
GCTGGGTCACGCATTTACACGATCACCAATCCTCTCGGAGGAATCCTGAAGCTCGACATCCTCACGTTGAACGCCCCCATCGTTGGCTCACTCCCCATCATGAGTGGCATCGTGACCATGGGGTGGCTTCTCCTGACGATCAACGCGATGAATTGGTTCGATGGCATCAGCGGACAGGTGAGCGTCGTGTCCACACTCGGTTTCCTCATGATTGGGCTACTCGCATATTTCCGCAACGGAGAGACCGATATCGCCCTCCTCGCATTCACACTCGCTGGGATCGCAGGAGCTGGAATCCTCTTCGACTTCCCACCGGCGAAGATGCTCATGGGCGACACTGGGTCAATGTTCTTTGGTCTCCTCCTCGGGCTACTCGGCGTGTACCAGGGAGGGAAGATCGCCACCGCATTCCTCGCCCTCGGCATCCCCCTCATCGATGCACTCTTTGTCATCATTGGACGGCTGATGAAGGGGCAATCCCCTTTCAGAGGAGGGAGAGATCATCTCCACCATCGATTACTATCTCTTGGCTTCACTGAAAGAACAATCGTTCTCCTGACGGCTCTCATAGGTGCCGGCTTTGGTGGAACGGCACTATTTCTCTCAACGACAGAAAAAGGAATCGCAGTCGTCATACTTTTCGGAATGATGACAGCGGTTTCGATCGTTCTGAAAAGACAGTCTCCCTGACCTTCTTTACCTTCCTTGCCTCCTCTATCTCTCGTACACAAACGGAGCACTGTCAGCTGTGTACGCACCGCGGGCAGACACAATGGACGTCTTCGTTCCGCGCGTGAGGACATTCACAGTCGCCACACCCGACACGAAGTCAGACGACGTCAATTCTGATGGACGGATCTCCGCATCACCGAAGGAGGAGATCAGGTAAATCTTTCCCGAGAACAGCGGAGACGTTACGACGTCGCCATCGCGACCTATCGCCATCACCTTCACTTTCTGCCAGGAGTGACTGAGCTTGCCTGAGTGCTGAAACTTGATCTGTCTCACGTCTGTCGAGGATCCCCCTGTCGATGGAGAGGCGAGAGAGTCCGGTGACACATCTGCGACACGAACCGTCTCCGAAGCGACAGGAACTGAGTTCCGTACCATTGCGACAACAGCAGGTGCAGAAGGAAGAACTGCAACGGTTGTCGCACGAGACTTCAGGAGTCGCACGGCTCGACGTTCAGCCATTGTCACTACGCGACTCGACCGGGTCGATGCTACGACCGTTTTTGACACTGGTTTCGTCGTTGCAATCTGGGTCGAAGACAGACTCGACTGGACGAGAACCATGGGGCTGATTGTGTACTGCTCTCCTCTCTCCTGATGGAGACCTGCATTGATCGCCTGGTCGAAGCTCAAACGGGCGGACTGTGCCTCTGCTGTCGTGAACGGCCAGTACGGATGGAATGGAGCATCGTCATTATCGATCTGGAAGTGCAAGTGAGGTCCGCTCGCAAAACCCGTCTGACCACTCGTACCGATCTGTTCGCCTTTGTGGACGACCTGCCCCTCGACCACGAGGATTGCATCGAGGTGAGCGTACGTCGACCAAATCGCTCTCGTTGATCCGGGATGTGCAGGGTCCGGGACATTCGGGTGCTTGATGAGCACATGATGACCGTACCCGTAGCTCTGCGTACTCACTTTCATCACGATACCATTTCCGATGGAGACGACCGGTGTACCAAGAGGAACAGCAATGTCGACACCCACGTGACTACCACCATGATCTTTGCCGTCGCTGTATCGACCGAGGTTACCAACGCTGTACACGAGCTTCGTGAAAGCATCAGCAGTACCGTTCCGCAAGCCCGCTTCATCGTAGCGAGGAAGTGGTACAAGGACATTCTGCGGGACCTGACGGTATGAGTGAGACCTGACATCACCACCGTACTGCGCCCATTTCGCATAATCAGGCACTCGATCGATCGGAGCGATGAATCCAGCGTAGGTGATCATCGACTCGTCTTCTTTACCGAGAACAGTTTTCCAAAAAGCGTACCACCCGTGCTGACCCACCATATTGCCCGAAACGAATGCTATGAGGGAAAGTGCAGCGATGAGGAATGACAACTTCTGTCGCGCAATCTTCATGGCACTCGGCCTCCGCAAGCGGTAGACCGATCGAACTTTGAAGCCAGCTCGTGTAAGGTGGTAAGCCACGTGTAGAATAGAAAGGGGTGTTTAGTTTTGTATACTTGCATATATCATATTACACTTTTAGCAATATGTCAATAGTCGATACAATCAGCTTGCAGATCAATTCGCCAGAGGAAATGATGAAAACTGGCCGTTCCTTAGCCAAAAGCATCTACCCTCGATCCCTCGATATTGTCCTCGAGGGGGAGCTCGGAGCCGGGAAAACAACATTCATCAAAGGGTTTGCAGAGGGTCTCGGGATACGCGACACGGTCATCAGCCCCAGTTTCGCACTGGAACAACGCTACGGAAAAGTTCTCTCGCACATTGATCTCTACCGATTGACGCCGGTACAAGCTACGGAGTTCATGAGGACACAAGACAGTGTCGATGGCATCCGTGTCATCGAATGGGGAAAGAGGGACGCCTCCCTCAAGCACGACATCCTCATCACCATTGATGAGGAGTCGGAGAGAGAGCGAACTCTGACCTGCACATTCAGTGACATCCGAATTCCTTCTGATGCAGAGATCGCTGAGTGGATACGAGACGTCAAGCTTCCTCAGCACATCGTGAAACACATGGACCAAGTCACCAGTGTGGCTGATCGCATGTGCAACCATCTACTCTCACAAGGAAGAATCGTGCGCAAAAATGCAGTACATGCGTCTGCAAAAGCTCACGACCTCCTCCGCTACGTCGACTTCACGTCGTGGACGACGGACACCTTCTATACCTCCACCGAGGAAGAACGGCGAGTGTGGGGTCGCATCAAAGAACAGTACGGCGTGCCACACGAGCGTGCCGTAGCGCGCTTCATGAAGGACAAGGGCTTCAATGATATCGGCGAAATCATCTGCAAACACCGAGGATCATGCGACGATCCAAAGGGTGCGGAGAACGTATGGACCATCGAACAGATGGTCGTCGCGTACGCCGATAAACGCATGCTGTTCGATACACCCGTCACTCTCGATGAACGCTTCGATGACCTCTGCAAACGCTACGGCAACAATACGGAGAACGAAGAACGACAAGCATGGCGAAGGACGATGCAGAATGTCGAACGCTACCTCTTCGACGGGTCACCAACCTTCTAGCTAGCGAAGTATGCCTAACTCCCTCGCGTAGATGCCAAGGAGCATCTCTGGATCATGGCGGTACAGAACGAACGAGAGGGCGAGAAGGACGATAGTGATGACAATCGTAGCGAACGAGAACTTCTGCATCCGCGTGTACGGACCGTTGAGACCAGCAACAGGATCGAGAAGGTAAGAGTGGAAACCGAACGCGATCGCAAGGAAATTTTCCATGATGCGAACACGCGGGAGGATGATGCCGATTGCTCTGATGATGGAGAGCTCAGAACGGAGGAGACCACTGACTGCTTCGAGGAAAAACGTATGGTGCAAGTACACAGCGAACGTGATCGAGAGGAGGAGAAGAGCAATATCATTGATACTCTCGAGGAATACTGCCTTACAGGTCTTGCGGACACTGAACCCATGGTAATCGCGGTACTTCACAATATCCAAAAGCATGTGCAGAACAATCAGCAGACCGAAGAGCCCCGCATGGAAGAGAGCGGCTGCGAGGAACGTACTGACGAGAAACGCAGCATGGAATGCGGGGATATCATCGTGCTGGTGCGCAAACGAACGAATGGAGAGGAGCGTTGTCGACATTGGGATGTATTGTGATGTTAATGTTATTATACTACTTATTTTGATTTAAGCAAATTGTGATCGTTCAGGAACTTCTTTGCGAAATCATCAGCGTACACCTCTGACGGCAGATTCTTGTATGCGTGTTCCAGCTCAACATATACGGCATCGAGATCTTTCTCCGTCACCGCCTCCTTCTTCAGGTACTCGGCGACGAGTGTCGCGAGGAAATCCGGATACTCAACCCTAGACGCATTGAACCCGGAGGGAGTAACGGGGATCGGGAGCTTCTTCAGTTCAAAATCCTGACGTTCATTACAACGCATACACGCTTCCTCGAAGCGAGGAAGAGACTGCTCCGGATGATCAGGAGACGACACTCCTGCGAAGTTGACGACGAAGTCATGCGCATGCCCACACTCATGGAGGAAGATGAAGGAGCGGAGAATCTCGGGGGTGAGGGTCGACGACTCAATCCCTAGCTTCTCCGACGCCAGCTGAAAGGAGATAGGACGAGTCGCACGGAGCTTCTCGAAGAAATCGAGTGGTGCATTCTCCGGAAAGTAGAGAATGGGTGGTGGTCCTGGGATAAATTGCATCATCTCCGCGCTCGTCTCGGTCGACTCCCAGTGAACGACCGAAAGTGTCGGATAGAGCACGAGAAGCGTAGACCACAGCGAACGTAGATTGGCGAGATCGAGAGATGAAGGTGGTGATGACTGTGTCATGTGTGTATGTATGATTACTATACTACATATTATCTATTTCTGCAACTTTGTGACAGATGACTCATACCTCTGAAGGCGCTCAGAAACTTCGGCTTCGAAGCCACGATCAGACGGCTCGTAAAAGCTCCGATCGCCGTTCCACCCTATCGGAAAGTAATCCTCCTTCACGACGGCACCCTCTGCATCATGCGGGTACTGATAGCCCTGACTGTACCCGTGCGCTTCTCGCATCGCCTTCACGGGAGCATTCCGGAGATGGAGAGGCACCTCCAGTGACGAAGCGCTCTCCACAGCATTCTTTGCACCGAACAGAGCCACTTTGATCGCATTACTCTTGGGAGCCTGAGCGAGGTACGTGCACGCGTGCGTGAGGAAATATTCGCCCTCGGGGTAACCCACCATCTCGAATGCTTGCCACGCCGACACGACAATCTGTAACGCGTGTGGATCCGCAATGCCGATGTCTTCGCTTGCGAAAATCATCATCCGGCGGAAGAGGAACCTCGGCTCTTCGCCACTCGCGATCATCTTGTGCATCCAGAGGAGCGAAGCAGAGACGTCACTCCCGCGAAGGGACTTAATGAACGCAGAAATCGTATCGTAGTGATCCTCCCCTTTCTTGTCATATCTCTGCGATCTTTGGCGCAGTAGCTTCTCCGCGTCCTCACGACTGATCTTCGTACCAATCATCACGACAGCGAGCTCGAGTAAATTCAGCGTGATGCGTGCATCACCATTCCCCATCTCTGCGATGCGACGAATCGCATCGGGGTGCATCTGGACCTTGCCTGCGTACCCGTCGGTGTGCAGAAGCGCACGCGTCACGATCTGCATGAGATCCTCGACGGAGTGAGGCCTGAGCAGATACACCTGCGACCGAGAGATCAAGGCGCTGTTCACCGAGAAGAACGGATTTTCGGTCGTGGCACCGATGAGGATCACCCGACCACTCTCGACGGACGGCAGGAGCGCATCCTGCTGAGACTTGTTGAAGCGGTGAATCTCGTCGATGAAGAGAAGAGTGCGTTGACCAAGCGATGATCGCAGAGCTTCAGCATCAGCGCAGACCTGCTTGATGTCCTTCACGCCACTCGTCACGGCATTCAGCTGAACGAAGTGTGCCTTCGTCGCTTCCGCGATGATTCGTGCGAGCGTCGTCTTGCCCGTCCCTGGGGGACCGCCGAAGATGACGGAGGTCAGAGCATCACTTGTGATGAGTCGACGGAGCGTCGTCCCCTCCCCGACAATCTCAGACTGCCCAGAAAATTCATCGAGAGTCTTCGGTCGTAGCCGATACGCGAGAGGGGCATTTGTATCCATGGAAAGCGATGATAGCACTGAGCGTAATAGATTCACACACACAGGCGTGCTAGAGTCTCTGTATGGATTTCCATCCGATTGTCGTTCACTTTCCAATAGCGTTCCTGACGCTGTACTCCATCCTGGAGCTACTGCACAGGTGGACTCGTCAACCATTCTGGAAGCCACTCCGCGCAGTCCTCGTCATCATAGGAACGATCGGTGCATATACTGCGCTCCAAACGGGAGAGTTTGCCGAAGAATCTTTCCGCGCATCCCTGTTGATGCCGGTGCTCGAACTGCACTCCCTGCTTGCCAACGTAACGACGATCGTCTTCGCGATTCTCGCCGGTGCGTACGTCATCGATCTGCTCTCGACGAAAAATGTATGGGAACGCCTGAAACTCGTTCCACAGAGGGCGCGTATATTCCTCGAAAGAGTCGCGCACATTATTCTCCGTACTCCCCTGACCTACATCCTCGTCATCATCGCACTCACAACCCTAAGCCTTGTAGGCGCTCTCGGTGGCATTTTGGT
>CAZDQZ010000004.1:0-27843 GCA_964507835.1 uncultured Candidatus Peribacteria bacterium
GCGTATGCGCGGAGCGCGTCTGCCTTTGCAAGCAGGATGTCAGGAGTTCGAATCTCCTCAGCTCCACCATCAATTTATGGCTTATGGAAGCCATTTTGTATTTGATAGACGTTCGGAAAACAGTGAAACAGACACAGAAATCTATCCAGATGGAAACATGCCTAGTTTCTCAGAGAGATAAAGGAAGAACAGTATCGTCATGAAAACAATAATGAAGATCCGTGTGCGCAGAGGAAGGCTCCTATATTTCGGAGCACCACGCACTGCCTCGTCTGCTAACAGGAATTTCCTTTTTATCCGCCAGTATCCCAACCAGCAGAGACCGATGAGGACCACTCCAAGAACCATAAATGCGCTTATCGTTACTATGGGCTTTTCTCCCAGTCCATCCATCATCACTGATCTGAATTCACTACTGGTGGCGATTCCGTAGAATACGATAATTGAAAAAGCGCAGAGGAGTAGAATAAATGGGGTTAGTACAAATAATCCTGCCGTGCCTAAGGCAATCATCCAAACACTTTTCACGACATTGGATGCTTGTGGTGCGTCTGGAGTATTTTTATTTTTTGAGAAGACCGACAGTAGTGAGATGCCACCGATGGTGACCAGAACCCCTGGGATGACTATCATAAAAAATGTCACACTGGCTGATGCATCATCATTCCACAATGATCCCCACGGGGTGAAAATGAGCCACACAACTCCGACTGCAATCAAGAGCACTGCGACAATATCCTGCAGATCTGTTTTTGTGAGCCGTCGCTGGAATTGAATATTCAAGCAATAAAACTATACTCTGATTATTTGACGCATCAACGACATGTACTGCGACCATTTTGGTTTCTCCATCTTAGATTTCTTCGATGAAAGAGGTCGGCAGTACGGACATCACCTATTGGGACTCATTCCGAGGACGTGGGGCTCGCTCAACGAAACCCACGTGAGTCTTTCTGTAGTGTCTCACTTAGTTCGCTTTTCGCACTTCCTGTACATCTTCTATGAGGTTGTCTTTTTTGCCTTGAACAACTTTTCCTGTGGAGAAGTTAATCGTCTCGCCAGGATGGAGGATGAGGGGTTTTTCTTGATTGAGAAAGTAAATGTATACGTTTCCTATGCCAATGACTTCCGCTGTTTCGCCACCTCGGATAACGAGTGCGGTGTTTTCATCGATACCTATTCCTCCTGCCCCTTCCACCATTCGCAGTGCTTCTAGTAGTCTTTCTTGACGGTTACGTTGCGTAAAATGTTGATCAATCACATGTGGTGTTAACCCTAGCCCCCTGCCCATCTTTGGAGGTTTTCCCTCCATGATTGCTATGCTACTTGTTATCGACGCGCCAGAAGATGTGCCTCCCACCACTCCGCCTCGTCGAAGCACGTCTCGAATTTTTTGTGCAGTGACCGTTTCTGAGTAGATTGCGAGTCGCTCCTGTTTACCTCCGCTCATCCATACTCCGTGTGTTCTCTCTAATGTTTGCGCAAAATCAGGATTCTCTGCAGTTTGCCGATTACGAGTGTGTAAGACACTCCATGTAATGGGACTTCCATCGATCTTCCAGTGCGTTTGTGTGACTTTCACTTCTAGTGGGATATCTTCGTCTGCTGTGCCCGTTGGGATGAGTGTGGCTTGTATATTTTCTTCATTGCGGGGGAGGGCATCGAGGAATGCTTTTCGTATGGGTGCTTCGTTCCTACCACCCCCTGCGAGGATGAGTGTTCCCTTTGGTGCATGAAGGACGAGCGCAGGAGACGGCTTCTCTTCTGCGTTTGCATTGATAGGGGCAATGGAGAGTGCGACGAGGAGTGCACGCTGAAACCATGTTCGGAGTGCTGAGATCTGAGTCGATTGCGCTGGAGTCGACTCTGATAGTTGTGGGCCTGACTCTCGTGCGCGCATACCTCTGTAGAATGATTTTCGTGGTTGAGTGAGTCAAGTTTTTTCACAATCAATGCGCATGTTGATGTTTCCTTTACGTGATTCTCATCGTTCTTACAGCGTCGTTTGCGGTGCCTGATGTGGGAACAATCCGAGGATCGGAGCGAAGAGAATGTCACTCGTTCCTGTGATCGTCGCGAGGCCCCAGAAGCACATGAAGATGCCAAAAATAATCAGAACATTGTAGATGCCACCGACTTTGCCTGCCCATGCAGGGTCACCGACGGCCTCCCCGACTTGTTCGCGGTACTTGATGATAGCGACACCGAAGGCGATGGCGAGGAGACCTAAGAAGAAAGACATGGGATGATCTACAGAAGGGCGTCGAGCTTTGCAGCGAGATCAGATTTTGATTTGCCACCGACGAAGGTTTCGACCGGTAGTCCATTCTTGAAGAGGATGAACGTGGGGATGCTCATGACACTGAAGTGTCCGGGCGTCTCTTGGTTCTCATCCACGTTCATTTTGTAGAAGGCGATCTTGCCGTCGTACTCCTTCGTGAGCTCATCGACGATTGGCATCATCGCCTTGCACGGACCGCACCATGGAGCCCAGAAGTCGAGGAGGACAGGGATCTTGGAGCCGAGGACTTTCGTCTGGAATTCTGCGTCGGAGAGGGGGAGAGCCATGGGGAGGGTGGGGATGTAGTGAAGATTGAGGGAGTATAACATGATTAATGTTCGAATATCGAATTTCGTATGTCGTATATCGTGAGGAAATTTTTTTTGCGTACGACATACGAAATTCGACATACGACATACGCTTTATGCAATCCCTTTGCTGAGAATTCCCTTCGTGATCTGCTTCCCGATCTCCACCGCTGGCTGACCGTAGATGTCGATACGGTAGAGCTTGCCGAGGTACACGACTTCCGCCATGAAGAGGAAGAAGAGCTGGCCCAAGTGGTATTCATCGAGGCGCTGAAGAGAGAGGGTGACGATGGGACGCTTGGCGGAGGTGAGTGCCTGGCTCGTGCCTTCGTAGCAGGCGTCCAACAGCTGTCCGAAACTTTTGCCCGAGATGTACGCGAATTGATCGGAGACGGACTTCGGCACTTCGAGGCGTGGCTTCTCGACTTCTCGGAGAAAGAGGTGCCAGCTCTTTCGGGGGCCGGCCATCCACTGCTGGAGGAGCGAGTGCTGATCTTGCGTGCCAATGGCAGCGACGGGAATCGGATTATTTCCTTCGGTTTTCCCTAGGCTCTCCGCGAGCAACTGTTGTTCCCAGCGCGCCATCGATAGGAGGCGATCGCCGTAGGGCATGATGACGCGGATGGGGTAATTTCTGCGGGTGTCGAGCAAGTATTGTACCGACGCGAGTGATGCAGCAGGGTTCCTGCTCAACGTTGTTTCCTGGCAGAAGGTGTCCATTTCTTTCGCACCCCTCACGAACTGCGCGATGTCTCCACCGAGGAGACCGAGAGCGAATAAACCGACGGGCGTGAAGATGCAGAAGCGACCGCCGACATCGGGTGGGATGCTGAGAGAATGTGTACGGTTGGCTTTGGCAAAGGCACGGAGCGGACCACCCTCGGGGTCTGTGATGGCGACTACTCGGTTGCCGGGGTGTGTTTTCACTGTCGCTGAGAGCCTTTCGTAGCAGGCGAAGAATGCAGACATCGTCTCGAGTGTGGAGCCGGATTTGCTCACGACGACGATGAGTGCGTTCTTCCAGTCGATGACATCGAGAGCCATGCCGAGTGTCGCAGGATCGATGGTATCGATGACGCGGAACTCTGGGGTGTCGGGCGTCTCGAAGACTTCCTGGAGGACCTTCGGTCCGAGCCCCGATCCACCGATGCCGATCCAGACGACGGTACGAATATTTTCAGTCTTTATTTTCCCGAGGAGCTCGGTGACATCGGCGATCGCGTCTTTGTCGTATGGATTCATCGACCACGCATGCTGTCCTTTTTCTCTCTCGGAGAGCCACAACTCGGTATACCTCCGTATTTGGCTTCTGATAGCGGTAAATTCATTATCAGAAATTCCGAAACTTGGGGTGATGGTCTTGGCGAGTGTGCCTTTGATATCGAGAGTGAGCATAAGGGAGAGGGGGCAGAAGAGGAGAGGATCGAGAGGATGAGAGGATCAGCGCGGGTCTTCGACCCGCAGACAGGTTCGATAAAAAGAAAATTTACAGCGATCGTAGGACTGCCGTCACGCGTTCCTCTGTCTTCGTGATGGAGCTTGGCAGACGCTTGAGCGCCTCGATGATCGTTGAGCGTTCGTAGCCGAGCGTGGCGAGTGCCGAGATGGCATCGTCATCGTAGGCAGCTTTGGTTCCAAGAGTTTTCGTGCCTGAGACTGCCCATTCGGGGTGCTTCTCGTAGAGTTGCTTCAGATCCACGAGGAGCTTCTCTGCGGTCTTTCTCCCTACACCTTTGATCTTCGTGAGTGAGCCAACATCTTCTTCGGTGATGGCCATGAGGAGGAGAGAGCGGGGAATGGAGCAAATTTCCAGTGCGGTTTTGGGGCCGATGCCGGAGAGATTCAGGAGTTCGACAAAGAGTGACCGATCATCTGCTGTGAGGAATCCGAAGAGATCCAGACGGTCCTCCCGGACGTACGTGTGCAGAATGAGTGATGTTGTGTCGCCCGCCTGCAGATCGTCCCACACCGGTGTGGGGACTGTCACGAAGTAGCCTACTCCATGGACATCAATAGCGACGTGGGGGATGGCCAATTTTTGGACAGTGCCCGTGACGGAGTACAGCATGGATGGATCATAGCAAAGTCGGGGGAGAGGAACAGGTTTTTTTCAGAGAAAGTATGTCGATCTTTTCTTTGAACGATTCAATGATTCTTTTTCGTTTGTTTTCTCACACTTTTTTTAGAAAAAAGTGTGCAAAAAATCGTCGCTTGTGCTCATCTCCTGCAGTTCTTTTCGCTCATGATCGGTAGCGCGCCAACTCCTCGCCCGCCCCCGCGGGCTCGTCAAACAGTGCGCGCCACATTTCGATCATTTCGCGAAGAACCGCTACGGAGATTCGCAAGGCGACACTGTCAGGTCATCACTGCCTACAGTGATTCAGTGAAGCATGCGTGCAAACCTATCTCTCACACCATTTTTCTGGTATACTGTCCTGATGCCTTTCGGTTCACACACAAACAAACATCGATGGCTACTACTGGCTCTCTGTAGCCTTATTCCTTTGCCATCGATTGCGGCTCTCGATACATCCGAACTTGTTGCGACAAAGGATCAGTTCAACCAGGCATGGCACACAGCGGCAGAGACGACGAAGAGGAGATCCGAACTCGAGCAGAATTTGGCACAGTTTGATACGAAGGTGCAGGAAGCGAAGAAGACTCTCGATGAAGCGTCACAGAAGCGCATGGCTCTCGCAAAGAAAATCCAGACGCAGTCGTCGCTTATTACGCTCCTCGATCAGCAACTACAGACAGCCGAGGATACGCGTGGGTTCTATCAAGCATTAGCTGAGAAGCAGAAAACGGACATTGTGAGATTCGTGCGCTACATCGCTGCACGTGACATCGCACTCCAGGATGCGGGGCCAGTGTACGGGGGGTCGCTCCTGCGTTTTTCTACGGGACGCTCTCTCGGACAAGATATCGAAGACCAGATGTATACGAAGGTTCTTCTCCGCGCGAGGTCACAGTTCATCAGCCGTCTGAGTACTCTCATTACGGAGATTGCCCGTGTGGAAAATCGACTCCACGCTGTGGCCGGCGAGTACATCGGTACACTGCGTTCACTTCAGGGTGAGACGAAGCAGGTGATCGCACTCGAAACGAAGCAGAAAGCTTTCATCGATCAGAGCTGGAAAGAGAAAACGCTCAATGAAGCGGAGCTCAAATCTGTCATCCTCGAATCGACGGAAGTGAATGCACGCATGGAGGAGATTCAGCTCAGTCTCGTTGCCATCAACAAGCAACTCCGTGAGCGTACGCTCGATGGGTTACGCGATGAACTCCTCAAGCTCCAGAAAGAAGAGAGGGTTCTCGAGGATCAGCGCGTCGCACTCGAGCGCAAGGACGAGGCTCTGCGCCTCCTCATCGATGCGCCGATCAAGGCTCTGAAGGATGCACGTGCACTCAAAAATTCTGACAAGAAGCTCTATAAACGTATCGATGAACTCTCACTCGAACTCACGCAGATGAAGGGTGTCTTGGCATCGGGTATGCTCGCTGATAATCCGCGTGATCCGGATCTCACGCGCGCACTCACCGATGACGAAAAGAAAGAGTACGCGCACCGCGTTGCGAGGACGGACGCAGTACTTGACCTCATGAAGGAGGGGATCCCAGAGGAGCCTGCACGGGCGTACGTTCTCGCGAAAGTGCGTGCGGACGAAGCGACGACGTCTCGCGCTGTCATTGCGGAGAACATCGCATCACTGAAGCCGGCACGTGCGGTGCTCCAGAAGAAGCTCTCTACGAAGGCGGAGGAGATTGACTCCGCAGAACAGCAATTCACACTGACAGATCTCCCCCCACTATTTTCATGGCCAGTGCAGGGTCCGATTACAGCAGGGTACCTCGATCCGGATTATTTGAAAGTCTTCACCATTCCACACCGCGCGATCGATATCGCCGTACCGCAGGGGACAGTCGTTCATTCCATTGCTGATGGCGTGGTCTTCGCCGTGCGCGACGGAGGTAAAACCGGTTACAGTTACGTGCTCATCGGGCATCGTCATGGGTATGCATCTCTCTACGGACACGTGTCGAAGTTCCTCGTGAGTAAAGGTGACGTTGTCTCGATGGGGCAGTCGATCGCTCTCTCGGGTGGGACTCCGGGTACGCACGGAGCGGGGCACATGACAACGGGTGCGCACGTGCATTTGGAGCTCACGAAGAATGGCGAGCACGTCGATCCGAGGAGTGTGCTTCGATAGAAAATATCAATGGGAGCGGGATGCTTCCCGCGGTCGGCTCCTTTTACAGTTCTTGCCGAGCGCACGAAGCATCGTGCTCCCTATTTAGTAGGTTTATTCTCAGTACCTTAGTTCATTCCCCCGAGCACCACCACAAATTCTCCCTTCACCGTCATCGTTTTCACCCTTTCATTGAGTTCGCCAATCGTCGTGCTGATGATCTCCTCATGCAGTTTCGTGAGCTCCCTCGCGATGACAATCTGCCGAGAGGGTTGATCCTGCAGGAGTTCTGCAAACTCTGACAATGTTTTGAGTATTCGATGGGGTGATTCGTAGAAGACGATCGTGCACTCTTCCTCTTTGAACGTCTGGAGGAGCGTATGCCTTCCTTTCTTTAGAGGCAGAAATCCTAGATACAGAAATTGGTTGATCGGGAGGCCAGATGCACTGAGTGCAGCGAGGAATGCCGAGGCACCAGGGAGAACTTCAATCTGTAGATTTGCTTTTCGTACAGCGGAAACCACGATGTATCCAGGGTCAGAAATCCCTGGCGTGCCTGCATCGGAAACGAGTACTAAGTGTTCGCCTTTCTGGAGCCGTTCGATGATCCAGTTTGCTTTGCCAGGATCGGTGTAGCCGTGGAATGAGATGAGTTCTTTTTTTGGAAGTTCAAGAAGCTTCAGCAGTTGCCCCGTGACGCGCGTGTCTTCACAGATGATTGCGGTGCAGTTTTTGAGTGCTTCAAGTGAACGAAGCGTGATGTCTTTCAAATTTCCGATGGGGGTGGAGACGATAGAGAGCATCGGATGTAGGGTAGCATGATTTTATTCAATCGGATTACTTATTTGTCAATAATAGTTTTTTGGCTAAGACTCCTTTGTTTTTATGTCTTCACATTTTACTCTGTTCTGGTAGTCTCTTCTGGCATCTTTTCGAGATTTTCCTATGGCCAAAACCCCCACCCCCGGAGACAGCGCTCAGCCACTCATGCCCATGAATAACATGGGTAACGTCCATGCTCGGCCCATCGTGACTGAAATGGAGGAGAGTTACCTGAGCTACGCGATGAGCGTCATCGTCTCGCGCGCGCTTCCGGATGCTCGTGATGGTCTCAAGCCAGTCCATAGAAGAATTCTCTTCGCCATGAATGAGCTCGGGCTCAAGTCTGGAGCCAAGTTCCGTAAGTGTGCCGCGGTGGTCGGAGACGTTCTCGGTAAGTATCACCCCCATGGTGATAGTCCCGTGTACGAGGCTCTCGTTCGTATGGCGCAGGACTTCGCGATGCGCTATCCGCTCATCTTCGGTCAGGGGAACTTCGGTTCCATCGATGGCGACAATGCCGCTGCCATGCGTTACACCGAGGCCAAGATGCATGCCATCAGTGATGAGCTCCTCCAAGACATCGACAAGAACACGGTTGAGTTCCGCCCGAACTACGATGGGACAAAGAAAGAGCCTGCTGTTCTTCCATCCAAGATCCCGAACTTACTCCTGAACGGTACCGTCGGTATCGCCGTCGGTATGGCAACGAACATCCCGCCGCATAATTTACAGGAGCTCGTCGATGCCATCCTGTACCTCACGGAGCATCCGACGGCGACGGTTGAGGATCTCCTTCAGTTCGTGAAAGGCCCGGACTTCCCGACCGCTGGTATGGTCTACGGTCGTGAAGCGCTCAAGCAGGCGTACCTCACGGGTCGTGGGTCTGTCGTCATCCGCGGGAAGGCAGAGATCGAGGAAGTGGGCAACCGCAACATCATCCGCATCTCGGAGCTTCCGTATCAGGTGAACAAGGCGGTGCTCATTGAACGCGTGGCTGAGCTCGTGAATGACAAAGTCATCCAAGGCATTTCGGACATTCGTGACGAGTCTGACCGTGAGGGAATCCGCGTCATCATTGAGCTCAAGAAGGATAGCTATCCGCAGAAGATCCTAAACCAGCTCTATAAGCACACGGATCTCCAGACCAGTTTCGGCTACAACTGTATCGCTCTCGCTGATGGCATCCAGCCACGTCTGCTCAATCTGCAGGAACTGCTCCAGATCTTCATCGATCACCGTCGCACCATCATCACACGCAGAGTGACGTTCGATAGAGACCGCGCCAAGGAACGAGCACACATCCTCGAGGGTCTCACGATTGCACTCGATAATATCGATGCCGTCATCAAGACTATTAAGGAAAGCGAGAGTCAGGACGATGCCAAGTCAGCGCTCATGAAGAAGTTTAAGCTCAGCGAGATCCAGTCCGGAGCGATCCTGGAGATGCAACTCCGTCGCCTCGCAGGACTCGAGCGCAAGAAGATTCAGGATGAGCTGAAGGCGACACTCGCATTCATCAAGGAGTGTGAAGCCATTCTGAAGGACAAGAAACGTATTGATAAAATTATGATCGATGAACTGAATGATATTGCGAAGAAGTTTTCTGATGAACGAAGGACGGTCATCGTCCCGCACGAAGTCGGTGAGTTCTCCGCGAAGGACACGATCCCGAATTCTCCGATGGTTGTCGCACTGACGACGCATGGTTATGTGAAGAGACTGAGCCCTGCACAGTTCCGCGCACAGCACCGCGGAGGAAAGGGGATCAAGGGTATGACGACGAAGGAGGAAGACGAGATCCTGAGCATCATCTCGGGCATGAACCACGATGATATGCTGTACTTCACGAACACGGGTCGTGTGTTCCAGTTGCCGGTCTACGAGCTCCCACAGGCCAGTCGCACTGCCAAGGGTCAGGCGATCGTGAACTTGCTCCAGCTCCAGCCAGGAGAGAAAGTCGCTGCGATGATGAAGGCGAAGCTCGAGGGAAAGACGCACCTCTTCATGACGACAGTGAAGGGTGTCGTGAAGCGCACGGAACTTAGCGAGTTCGATAACATTCGCCGTTCCGGTCTCATCGCGCAGAAAGTACCCGATGGCGATGAGCTCAAGTGGGTCGTTGCGACCGGAGGGAAAGACGAGATCTTCATCCTGACGAAGAAAGGCATGTCGATTCGCTTCGCAGAGACAGAGGTGCGTTCGATGGGCCGTGCTGCAGCGGGTGTCCGCGGTATCCGTGTCCGATCCGGCGATCATGTCGTCGAGGCCGCGGTCATCGCAGATCCAGAGAAGAGCCAGTTGCTCGTCGTGATGGAAAATGGTCTTGGGAAGGCAACTCCTGTGAATCTCTACCGTCTGCAGGGTCGTGGAGGCAGTGGTGTCAAAGCTGCACAGCTCACACCCAAGACAGGCGACATCGTCGGTGGTGCCATGCTCCAGGATGGTGATCAGGGCGATCTCATCTGTATCAGCAAGCAGGGTCAGGCGATCCGCATGAAGCTCAGTGACATCCCTTCCCGTGGTCGCGCCACGCAGGGAGTGATCGTGATGCGCCTCGACACCGGCGATAAGGTGGCGTCCATGAGCGTCATCATGCTCGACCCCAATGCTGTCGAAGCAGAAGGGGAGGAAGAAGCTTCCGAGCAAGAGGAATTGATCGAAGTGCCTGAGGAGAAAGAGGAGAAGCCGAAGAAGGGGAAGAAGTAAGTTGTCGGTCATAAGTCGTAAGTCGTAAGTGCATAATGTCCCTCCTTTGCCCTTGCAGGTTCCTAGCGCTTCTCCTACAATCTCCCAGCTATGAAAAAAGGTATCCACCCTCAAATGCATGCAGACGCCGTTACAACGTGCGTTTCCTGCAGTGCCGTCTACAAGATCCCATCGACAGTGAAGACTCAGCAGGTCGAAGTCTGTGCTGGTTGTCACCCAGTCTATACTGGTGAGTACCGTGGTATCATGGCTTCTGGTCGTGTGGATCGCTTCCGCAAGGTTTCCGAGGCTGCCAAGAAGAAGCAGGAAGAGGTGAAAGTGATCGAAGAGAAGCGCAAGGCGAAGCCAGCTGTGAAGAAGGTGAAGAAATAAGATTCGAATGTGGAATGTCGTAGATCGTATGTCGAATTACTGCGTTCATGTATTCAAATATTCCCAATTTTTGCGATATACGACATACGAAATTCGATATACGCGTCTGGTGCAGTGAAGCCAGCAACGCTATGATTTAGTCATGGATATCCGCCAAGCGAAGCTCCTCCAGGCGATCATTGATCAGTTCATCGAGACGGCTTTGCCAGTGGGAAGTAAAAAGTTACTGGAGTCTGCGGAGTTCTCTGTGTCATCTGCGACTATCAGATCCGAGATGTCGGAACTGGAGGAACTTGGGTTCCTCGCACAGCCACACACATCTGCAGGGCGCATTCCTACCGTGCAGGGGTACCGGATGTATGTACAGCAGTTTATGAAGCCTACAAGTCATGAGCGTGCTGTACGGGCTCGTTTCGAAGATCTCAAAGAGCAGTACTTCCAGCACAAAGATCGTGAGCGCGCCTACGAAGCCGTGGCACTCCTCTCCCACATGGTGCCGAATGTCAGCTTCGCGACCGTACCTCATCGTGATCGTGTGTACTATCTCGGTCTTTCGAATGCACTCAAGCAACCCGAATTCCAGGAGAACCCCGAGATGTTCAGTGGCGTTGTTGAGGTTCTCGAGAATCAGCTCACGGCTCTGCTCGAACGCATCGAGCTCACGGACAGTGTTCAGTATTACATCGGTGAGAAGAATCTCTGTCTGCAGTTCCAGAGTTGTTCTCTCCTCGTGACGAAGTATCATCTCCGCGGACAGATCGGCGCGATCGGTATCCTTGGGCCTGTGCGCATGGATTATGCGTACAACACAGCGGCGCTCGATATGGTTGCAGGGTTACTCCGAGATTAGTCTCTATCCACTACCTACTCTTCGCGTGGCGACCATTGATGACTTCGGCAAGCTTGATATTCGCGTAGGAAGGATCATAGACGTGCAGGACTTCCCCGAAGCGCGGAAGCCTGCATACAAGCTCACGATCGATTTTGGCTCTGAGATTGGGCAGAAGAGATCCTCTGCGCAGATCGTAGCGAAGTATTCCAAAGATGATTTACACAATCGTTTGGTGCTCGGTGTTGTCAATTTTCCACCTCGGCAGATCGGCCCATTCATCTCTGAGGTGTTGACACTCGGAGTACCCGATGCAGATGGACATGTGATCTTGATTGAGCCCGAGAGGGACGCACCAATCGGCGGACGATTATTTTGATGGTTTTCTGATTATCAATCATCGAACAATTTCTTCATTACACAATTGTTTCATTCGCTATTTTCGAAGAGACTTCTCTTACTTTCCCTCTTTTCATCATGAGTAAAAACTATCTATTTACCCGCATTCTTCCTGCTACGTTCATTGCAGGAGCACTCTTCGGTACTGCTATCACGAGCATCGGTGCGACGCTCCGTGGCTCAGCCATCTTCCGCGATGTCTCCTCTGACAACTTTGCCGATGAGGCGATCGGCAGACTGTACGAGAAAGGCATCATCAAAGGTATCGATAGCACACACTACTCTCCTGATGCTCCTGTGACGCGTGCGCAGGTCGCTGTGCTCCTCGATCGTTTGCTCCAGGGTGGGTATACCGTTTCCTCGAGTAGCTCGTCCTCTCGCTCATCGGTCAGTAGCAGTAGTTCCTCCTCGTCGATTTCCAGTTCGTCGAGCAGTTCTGTCTCCAGCTCGTCGTCATACTCATCAAGCTCCCTACCGACTTGTATCAGCAACTGTGTTCACTTCCAGTCCAAGGAGTACTACATCGACAACAATGATGCGATTGGCACACTGAACTTGATCGTCGCTCGCCTCGGTGGTGCTAAGGCACCAGGAGGAGGAGCAGACCTCACGTGTAATACAGGGACAGCAGTCCCAGATCGCGATTACAAAACTCTCGTCACGAAGGTGACGTTTGCAGGTTCACAGACGAGTCAAAAAATACCATTTCAGATCGTTCGTAACTCTCCTGGTGGCGTGCATGTGATCTGCACACTGACGAATAAGACGGGCGAGATCGTCCTCGACAACCCGAACACGACGATTGTCCACATCAGAAACCCGAACGCTCCGCAGTCGAGCTCGAGTGCTGCCACTCCTGTGACTCCGACAGCTGCGACGACCGTGACGTTGAGTGCGCTTGAGTACGCCGTGATGGAGAACGGTTCGATGGTGACGATTACCGTCCAGCGCAAGGGTGTCACGACGGGTGTCACAGAGGTGAATTACACAACGTCCGATGGTAGCGCACGCTCCGGCGTCGATTACACGGGTACGAATGGTACGTTCACCTTTGCTGCCGGCGAGACATCGAAGTCATTCCCGATTGCTATCGTCGACAACAGTTCCGTCGATGGAAATCATTACTTCACCGTGAGCCTCTCTGGACCGACGAATGGAGCGGAGCTGACGATTGGTAGCGCAAAAGTGACCATCAATGATAACGAAGCTGCGACTGCCGGATCCGGATCGATCAAGTTCGCGAACTCTACCGTTTCTGTCACACGGTCGGTGGGTACTGCCAAGATTACCGTGAACCATGTCGGCGGTATTCAGCCGGTCAGCGTGAGCTACGCGACGAGCAATGGTTCTGGTGTGTCTGGCCTCGACTACACGGCCACGAGCGGTACGCTCCCCTTCGCTCTTGGCGAAGTCTCGAAGACGTTCGAAGTCCCTATCATCAACAGAACAGCTGGCGCAGAGATGACGGTGAACTTGACACTCTCGAGCCCGATTGGAGCTCCTCTCAGCGATCCATCGACTGCGACACTGAAGATTAGTCAGTAAGTATCATTGCACATCAAGAAAGGCCGCACCCGGTGTGCGGTCTTTTTTTATAGGAAGAGCAGGATCAATCCTCCAACGATGATGCGATAAATACCGAATGGTACGAACGTGTGATTCGTGACGAAGCGTAGCAACCAGCGAATCGCGACGATTGCTGTAACGAAAGATAGGACGAAACCTATACTGAGCGCCAGAAGATCATTGGAAGAGAAAGCGCCGATGGAGCTCCTAAGGTCGAGCGCAGTTGCAGCGATCATCGTAGGGATGGCGAGAATGAAGGAGAATTCGACGATAGCGGGACGAGAAATGCCAAGCATCATGCCACCGACGATCGTCGCGGCGGAGCGAGAGACACCGGGGATCATGGCGAAGGACTGGCAAATACCGATGGCGAGTGATTGGTTGATCGTAATTGCTTGGTTCTGGTCAACGTGCCGAGTTTTCTTGATGAAGAATTCGAATGCAATGAGCACGATGCCTCCGATGAGCAGTGACCAACCGACGACCGTGATGTTTGACAAGAGGTATGCCTTCACGATTCTGTGGAGAAAGAGCCCGATGAAACCCGTTGGGATGAAGCCAATGATCGCGAGGATGATGAGACTCTTGTCCTTTAGGAGGTGTTTTCCGTAGAGCACGAGGACAGCGAGGATCGCGCCGAGCTGGATCGCAATATTGAATGATTCTACGCTACTCGTCAGAGGGATACGCATGAGTGTTTCTGTCAGCATCAAGTGCCCCGTGCTCGAAATTGGCAAAAATTCTGTGATACCTTCGACGATGCCGAGGAGTACTGCGTGGAGTATGGTCATTCTTTAGTCGATAACAGAGAAGATCGTTATCATGTACAAGCCGTAGAGCAAGTTCAGAAGACAGATTCCATAGAGAAAGAGGGCGACGAGCGATGCTGATGCTCCCACATCTTTCGTCATCTTGATCCCTGGATGATAGTGACCGCCACGATGTTTCTTTTCGTAGTCATCGAAGGTATCAGCCAGACGTTCGATGGCTGTATTGAGGAGTTCGATCACGATGAAGAATCCGCCGACCAAGGAGAGGATTAGAATGAAGAGAATCGATTGTGCTCGTGCGACCCCGAGGAGCACCCCACAGACCATGAGATGACCGAATGCAAACAACTGTAAATTTCGTTCGTGTCGAAACGCATGGATGAGTCCTGAAAGAGCAAAGCCGAGACTGCGAGTAGCACGCTTCATGGGTGGTGGGGGATTTACGCGGAGATGCCTGGGACGGGGTACTTCTTACAGAACTCTTTCACATCGGCATGGAGAGACTGTAGTGCTTTGGCATCGGTACGCTTCTCTACTGCCTTGAGCATGAAGTCCGCGAGGATCTCCATTTCCTTCTCCTTCATGCCACGCGTCGTGATGGCGGGGGTCCCGAGACGCACGCCGGAGGGGTCCATCGGCTTCCGAGTGTCATTGGCGATCATGTTCTTATTGAGTGTGATGCCGATCGAGTCGAAGAGTGTTTCGATCTCTCCTCCACCGAGGTTCCAGGACTGTACGCAGTCGATGAGCATGAGGTGGTTATCGGTACCGTTTGTCACAAGTTTCACGCCGTTCTTCATGAAGTAATTCGCAAGGTGCTTACTGTTCTTCACGATCTGCGAGGCGTAGGTCTTGAACTCTGGTTTGAGTGCTTCGCCGAAGGCGACAGCTTTGGCGGCGACCATCTGCATGATGGGTCCGCCCTGGAAGCCGGGGAAGACTGACTTGTCGATCTTCTTCCCGAGTTCTGCTTCACGCGTCATGATCATGCCACCACGCGGACCACGGAGGGACTTATGTGTTGTCGTCGTCATGACGTCGAAGCCGTCGTGGAATGGGTTCCTGAGGGCTTTTCCTGCGATCATTCCTGCGATGTGCGCCATGTCGGCGACGGTGATCGCGCCTACTTCGTCGGCGATGGCCTTCATTTTGGCATAGTTGAGCTCACGTGGGTACGCTGAGAAGCCTGCCAGAATCATCTTGGGCTTCTCCTTGAGCGCTACTTGGCGCATCTCATCGTAGTCGATTTCGCCTGTTTCGACGTCCTTCATCTTGTAGCGGACGAACTTGAAGATCTTCGTGATGTAGGTGACGGGGTGGCCGTGCGTGAGGTGTCCGCCGTGCGCGAGATCCATTCCCATGATCGTGTCACCTGGCTCTAGGAGTGCAAAGTACATCGCGACGTTCGCAGGTGCGCCTGCGTGAGGCTGGACGTTGGCGTGTCCTGCGTCGAAGAGTTGCTTGGCTCGTTCGATAGCGAGAGTCTCTACTGCATCCGTGAATTCTTGCCCTGCGTAGTAGCGCTTGCCTGGGTAGCCTTCTGAGTACTTGTTATTGAATACCGACGCCATCACCTCCATCACGGCAGGGGAGATGTAGTTCTCCGATGCGATGAGCTCCACTCCCTCGACCTGTCTATTCATTTCGCCGAGTAAGGCTGCATAGACTGCTGGATCTTGGGCCTGGAGTGAGGTGTAGGTGGGCATGAGTGGAGCATAGATGAAAGTGCGGAAGTGCGGAAGTGGCAGAAGTACGGAAGTACCAGTACAGCTACTTTCCACTTTCAGCACTTTCGAACTTTCCACTAGCCGTTATCACTCTATTCACTCTCTCATCATGTCCTTCCGTCGGTATTTCCGTGAGCATCTGACACTCGAAGCAGACCCCGATGTACTGTGTCTTTGGGTTACGCTTTCTCTGCAGAGTGATCCAGCGATCATAGCCTCCGTTACCGCGACCCATCCTGATTCCTTCTTGTGTGAATGCGCGACCTGGGACGATGACGACGTCGATCGATGATTCGTCAATCGGGGCATTTTCGATCGGTTCGACGATGTTTGTTGTGTGATTTCGACCCACATCGTCAAGCGATCGGATGCGGTGCATCGTCATGCGCAGACCATTGACTTTCGGCATACAGACAACGTTTTTTTGCTTTAGTAATTGCAGGATGATGGGACGGATATTCGGTTCATCGATATACGGCATGTAGACAGCGATCGTCTTTTTTCCGACGAGAAGGGGATCGAGCGTTCGTACGATCACATTGCTCTCCACGCGTCGCTCCGTCTCACTCATGCGGGCGAGACGTTCTTTGATGGCATGGCGGAGTTCTGCTTTCGCTTCCATGAGCTAAGTATCTTGTATTTTGTATAGAGTATCTAGTATAAAAATCTGTTTTTGACAGAGACCACGTATACTCGATACCAAATACTGTGTACTAAATACTCTTCTCATATTCCCCCAAACACTTCCGCTGCCGCAGAGGCGAGATCCATGTCTGGCTCCCTTCGAACGCTCGTTGATTCTTTATCGAGTACGCACTTGATGCGTATCGGTCTCTTGAAGATATTCTGGAGGATTTCTTCGATCGTTCGACTCGCTTTCGTTTCGGCGACTCTGTCTTTATGGAAGGATGATGGGAAGCCGATGGTGATGGTGTCGTTCGTGACGGCGACTGCTGTACCGTTCTTCAGGCTCATGCGCACGGATGGGGGTGTCACTGTTGCGACGAGGTCATGCCAATGCCGAAAGACCGTCTGGAGTGAGAGCTCTTCTGCTTCGATGAGTGATGGGGTACGAGGTGGTGTCTGGACTGTTGTTTCTACCAGGGATGCCGGTGAGATCGCTCGTTGTGTTTCCTGAATCACTTTCTCCTTCTGCAGATCTTTCTTCGGCGTGACAGGCTCCGACACTTTCTTCGTCGTCGGTGGCAACGCAGTTTGCCCGGTGTCATGACAGAGCGTGAAAAGCGCGGATTCAAAGATGACCGCCGGTACTGGTGACATGCGCATGTTCTTGAGGGCTTCGACAAGGGTATTCGTCCTCCGGATGAACGGCGCGATGTCCTGCGCTTTGTCCATGGCTCTGTGCATCTCATCACGAACCGATCCGAGGAGTTCACTCGCGATGAGATCGAGGGGAATGCTGGCGTTCTCGATGGCTTCGACGATCGTGAATGCGAGAGCGTGATCAGCGTGCGTTATGGCCGACAGGAGGTCATCGACGAAAGTCCCGACACTGTTCCCGAGGCGTTCGGAGACGTCGGTGAGCGTGATCGAGGGGAGTGAACGGAGTTGGTCGAGCAGGGAGATGCCATCACGGAAGCTTCCTCCTGCATGTCGTGCGATGGCACGGAGTGCTTCGCGATCGATCTTGATGTGCTCTTGATCGACGATGTACTGGAGTCGGCTGACGATGTCATCGTCCTTCACTTTGCGGAAGAGGAAACGCTGACACCGTGATTGGATCGTATCCGGGACTTTGTGCAGTTCTGTCGTCGCGAGGATGAAGTATGCGTACTCGGGTGGCTCCTCGAGCGTCTTCAGAAGCGCGTTGAACGCTTCCTTCGTCAGCATGTGTACTTCGTCGACGATGTAGACCTTCGCTCTGCTGATCGAGGGTGTGAATCCTACTTTTTCGATGAGGTCGCGGACGTCATCGATCCTGCGGTTACTCGCTGCGTCGATTTCGATGAGATCGATGAGCGAACCGTCTTCGACGGCAGTCGTGATTTGTCCTCTGATGACATCATTCTCTATCCCCTGAAGGAGAATCGTCTTCGCGAGGATGCGAGCGACCGATGTTTTGCCCGTGCCACGCGTACCGGAGAGCAGGTAGGCATGTGAGATTTGCCCGCGTGCTACCGCTTGCTCCATCGTCGTCACGATGTGATCTTGGCCAACGACATCCGCGAAGCTCTGTGGACGGTATTTGAGATAGAGAGCCATAGGGGAGGATATCGATGATACCATCAGAGTGTGCGTTTGGTAGTGGAAAATCAGTCAAATGAATAATTGATAATTGAAAATGGAGAATGATGAGATACTATGAGTACCTATGCACACCCTTCGCTTCCCAGTCATCGTCACCCTCTCTCTATTTTTTGTAGCCTGTTCTTCCATTGATACGACTGGCATCAGTCCTCAGTCGAGCAAGGCCCCCCGTGGTCCAGAGGTGTCTGCCGTCACACTCACAGAGTTTGCTGATCTCCAGTGTCCTGCCTGCAAAGCAGCGCACACCCTCCTCACGAAGCCTCTCCTTGAAAAGTACGGTAGCAAGATTCGGTTCGAGTACGTGCAGTTCCCACTTCAGTCCATCCATGCGTACGCATACAAAGCTGCTCTCGCGAGCGAGTGTGCCGCCGATCAAGGCAAGTTCTGGGAGTACCTCGACCTCAACTACGAGAAGCAGGAAGAGCTCCCCACTGCCCCGTACGAAGCATGGGCACAATCTCTCGGCCTCAATGCTGATCTCTTCCACCGCTGTCTTGCGTCTGGCATCAAGGGGGATGCCATTGATGCCGATATCGCACGTGGCAATGCACTCAAAGTCAATTCCACACCGTCGTACTTCGTGAATGGTGTGAGAGTCGATTCCAATACGATGGAGGCTCTTTCCTTCGCGATCGATTCTGCATTCGTGCGTGCGGCGAATACTCCGCTCTAACATCTGAAAAGTCTTTACGGTTTCTTTGACAATTGCGCGAAGCCGTAGATGCGATTCAGCGTCCTGTCGTAGAGGACGAATGTGCGGAGTAGCTCCGGGGATTTCTTGCTCGTGATCGCGTACGACTGCGCGCCGTAGGGGGACTGTAGTTTGCCGAGATCGACGGCCGAGGGATCGGGGAAGGCTCCGTCACGGGGATCCACAGCTTCTGTGAGGTAGACGTGGAGATCGAGCCCAGGATCCGTTACGAATTCTGATGAGAAGTAGAGTGTCCCGTCGAGCGTCAGAACGTAGCCGACGACATCCTGATTGAGTGCGATAATGGCCCCCTGCATTCCTTCAGCCATTTGGTCTCTCGCGCTATTGCCCATGTCTTTCGCCATCGCGATGTTATCGTTGATCGTCTTCAGCATCGTAGGATCTTTCGAGAGAGGGTCACTCTGGATGATGAGGTTGGCGAGAGTATCTGCGAGCTCGTCGCCGTAGCGGGAATCAGTCAGAGGATTACTACTTGTGTGCGTAGAGCACGCTGAAAGGCTAAGGGTGATACAAAGTCCAGAAACGATGAGAGGAGGGGAGATGCGCATAGGCGGGTATTCTCATCACTCTGCTGTATCGACGCAAGTCTTTTTCTTCTAGTGTACGCCGATCAACCCTTCTGTCGGTCCTGCGTAGCGGAAGCCGGCTTTCTGCAATGTTGCGGTGCAGGACCTGAGTTCCGTGAGCATATGAAGTAGTTCACGGTGCCAGTTATCACCCTTTGGTTCTCCATCTACATGGAAGCTCATCGTTGTCCAGTACAGGCGCTTTGGATTTTGTTCTCGTTCATAGAATTCTCCTATTGCCGACATGACACCACCACTTGCGAGGTTTGTGTGCATGTATGTCGCTTTGTTTGAAGACGCTTCCCAGTCTTCTTTCTTTCGCATGTAACTCGTATCTGCAGTTTCGTAATTGAGTGCGTCGTGTCTACCGACGTCGAGACCTTGCTCCGCGCGGAACTTCGTCATCTGTTCAGAGTCTTCACTCGCACCTTTTCGTGCAAGGTCGTCATCAAGGTATGGGGGCCCATTCGTTCTACACCAGATGTTGTTGTACGTCGTCCATCGAAGTTGATGGATGGAGCGGTTGGCATGCAGTCCTCTGAGGAATCTCATGATGGTAGGCACCATCTCTGGGTGAGTCTGTTGCATGATCTGCATCGTGCGGTCGATGCGTGTCTTCGTATCGGTAATTTGATCCAGAGATTCTCCACTCGCTTCCGTTGATCCATCCTTTTTGATCTGCCGTTCCATCGAAATGAGTCGTGACCGATCCTGGATATCGAGAGTGGGATCGGTTTGCGCTTTGATGAGCAGTTCGTTCGCCATATCCCAGTCCTTGATGTCGATTGCGTGACGGAGCTCGAGCATGACTCCCTTTTCATTTTCGATATTCTCCGACGAATGGAGACGGCTCTCGAGATCGGTAACGTAGGTGAGACGCTCGGAATAATGCATTTTGAGGAATTCCGTTGGAGACTTGAGCGTGAGACCTCGGGCTGCGATATCGGGGTCCCGTTCTTTCATTTGTGTTGCCACTTTGTCGTAGCGAAGTCGGACGGCAGTCCAGTTTGCCTTCAGTCCATCGAGAGTTTTTGGACCTGTTTCCATCACAAATTTCTCAATGAGAGCTTTGGACGCTTTACTCTTGAATATTCTTTCAAGCCATATACCCACCTTATTCTCGTAGAGTATTCCTTTCGATGATGCATCGCTCAGCTTTGACTTTGCTTCCGTGAAGAGACGTTCTCGTGATGTATTGATCGCATACATCGTTGCTTTGGCTTCTGCGAGAAGATCTTTGCGTTTATCGAAGTGCAGATTCAGAAATCCTTCCTCATCGAGGAGTGTCTTGAGCTCAGGATTCTCGGCAATGGCATCGACGAACTCCGGTTTCTTGATCAGGAGCTTCCTCTCTTCGGCGACTGCCTTCCAGCGTTCGATTGTTGGTTTCATGTCGTTCTGAACCCATTTTTCACGATCCTTGTACTTCACACTACGATTCTCGAATCTCTCGAGCCATTTCTTCAGAGATTTTTCTGAAATATATTTGTTCTGCCGTGCGTTCTTCATTGATATATCGAATTCCGATCGTAGTTCTCGGCCAGAGCGTAATTGTTGACGTATCGCTTTTTCCCAGAATTCTTTCAGGGCGTGCACATCATCTTCTGTTGCTTTTGTGCCGATGACCCACTTTTCAAGATCTCTGGTTTCTTTCTCTCCTGCCACCTTTAATTCATTAAGCGTCTCGTGGAAGTAGCCTCGGTACTGATCGATGAGTTGCGTCCGTTGGAGTGCTAACATTTTCTGTTGCACAGCGTCTGCATCTTCTTTCATTTCTCCTTGCCGACGTTCGAGTGTTCCTTGTGCCATGGGTAGATAATAGTACCTCAAATTTTCCAACGGAGGCATGAGCTGTGTTGCATTTTTTCTATTCTCTCGCCTAGTGAGGGTGTGATAGGTTAGGATCCTTTCGTCCTTTCCTTCCTCACTATGATTTTATCTGACAGAGACATCAAAGCAGCGATCGCCAGTGGTAAAGTGCTCATCGAGAACACGCAGGGGACAGATCTGAATGCCCACATCCACGCAAGTAGTATGGATCTGCGACTCGGGAACGTTTTCAAGGTGTACGAGCACAGTCGCTATTCGCTTCTCGACCCAAAGAACCCCAAGACATTCGCCCAGAACATGCGCATCATCACCATTCCCGATGGCGAGCCGTTCATCGTTCAGCCTGGCGAGTTCATCCTCGGCGTTACGCAGGAGAAGATCACCGTTCCGGATGATTTGGTTGTCCGTGTGGAGGGCAGAAGCTCTCTCGGTCGCCTCGGGATCATCGTTCACTCCACAGCAGGTTTCGTAGATCCTGGGTTCTCGGGCACGATCACGCTCGAGATCAGTAACTTGAATCGTCTACCAGTCGCTCTGTACCCCGGTATGCGTGTGTGTCAGCTCGCCTTCGAGATGATGAGTAGCCCCGCAGAGACGCCGTACAATAGTAAGCCCGGGAGTAAGTACCAGGGTCAGATTCTGCCCGAGGAAAGCCGACTGTCGATTGATGCTGAGTTTGTGAAGGCGTCAGTCAATGCGTAAATTGTTATATTGATACATTGTCCGCAAGCGAGAAATGTGAGTCATGCGTGCAAACAATCTGACACTATAGCAATATATCAATGACCTTTCTATGTTCAAGCCAACCAATCGCACCGGCATTGACCTCGCAAAGATGCTCAAGGGTGGCGTCATCATGGATGTCGTGAATAGTAAGCAGGCGAAGATCGCAGAGAAAGCAGGTGCCTGTGCCGTGATGGCATTGGAACGCGTTCCGTCTGATATTCGCGCTCAGGGAGGAGTCGCCAGAATGAGTGATCCGTCACTTATTGAGCAGATCCAGAAGGTCGTATCGATCCCCGTCATGGCGAAGGTGCGCATTGGTCACACGGCAGAGGCACGCATTCTGGAGGCTCTCAAAGTCGATTTCATCGATGAGTCAGAAGTCCTCACTCCGGCTGATCCGTTTGATCATGTCGCAAAGAAAGATTTCAAGGTGCCATTTGTGTGTGGAGCGACAAATCTCGGTGAGGCACTCCGTCGCATCAACGAGGGCGCGTGCATGATCCGTACGAAAGGGGAGGCGGGGACGGGGAATGTGGTGGAAGCCGTTCGTCACCTCAAGATGATCAAGCGTGAACTTGCTGAACTGAAGGACATGGACAAAGACATGCTCGAGATGTGGGCAGACATGGAGCGTGTGCCGTTGGATCTTGTCAAAGTTGTTTTGAAGGCGCAGAGACTTCCTGTCGTGACTTTCGTCGCTGGTGGTGTTGCCACTCCTGCGGATGCGGCTCTGCTGATGGAGCTCGGTGCAGAAGGAGTCTTCGTGGGCTCGGGTATTTTCAAATCAAAGGATCCTGCACGGACAGCGAAGGCGATCGTGCAGGCGACGGTGCATTTCAAAGATCCAGCGAAGGTTCTGGAGGTGTCTCGTGGCCTACCGATGGCGATGCCGGGGCTGGAGGTGGGGACACTGCAGACACGGATGCAGGAAAGAGGAATTTGATGCGTATATCGAATTTCGTATATCGTATGTCGTTTTACTACCCAATTTTCGATATTCGATCTACGATATTCGACATACGATGACTGTTGGCGTTCTCGCATTCCAGGGCGATTTCTCAGAGCATCATCAGATTCTCAAGGATCTGGGAGTGCAGTCGATCGATGTGCGAAATTTCGGAGATTTGTCGAAGGTTTCAGCATTGATTATTCCTGGTGGCGAATCAACAGTCATTGCGAAATTCTTGGAGGAGACGGGGGTGGGGAGGGAGATAATACGAAGAAGTGCGATAAGTGAAAGAAGTGCTGAAAGTAAGGCAGAAAGGGCAGGAAAGGCAGAAAGGCAAAAAATACTGAATGGGAGCGGGATGCTTCCCGCGGTCGACTCTCAAAGCCTCAGTGTTTTTGGTACCTGTGCTGGGGCAATTGTCCTCGCCAAGAAGGCCACAGGGAAGAATGCACCAAAGACACTTGGTCTCATCGATGTCACGATCGATCGTAATGCGTACGGATCGCAGGTCGATAGCTTCGAGGCTGTACTCAAGGTCAAAGGTCTGAAGGCGCCGGTCGATGTTGCTTTCATTCGCGCACCGAAGATTGTGAATGTTGGGAAGGATGTTGATGTTTTGGCTACCTACAAAGGAAATCCTGTTCTCGTGCGTCAGGGAAATGTCATGATCGCGACGTTTCATCCGGAGGTGCGCAATAACACAGCAGTACATCAGTTATTTTTGACAAAAATATAAAAAGTCGAATAATGTTTCTGATGGATAGATTTTTTTCTCGTATCGATTTCCCTGAGGGTGATGCAGAGCATTGCGTTCATCAGCCTCCAACAATTGCCAATATTTATTATCAGACTTTGACTCAATTTCGCCAAGTACTCGATGAGTCTACCTTGTATAATCGGCCTTTTTTTCAAGGGTTTGTTGAAGGCTATCTTCAAGTTTTACAGAAAACTGCACACATAAAGACGGGTACTTATCGTGATCGATTACGTTTTTTTCAGGCGAGACTGCGATTAAGTGATAAAATTTGGTATGATCAACATTTGCATTATCTTTCAGAGAATGGGATTGATGAGCAGGGTGTTCGCATCAATCCTTTTGATATTCAGAGACGCTGGAGACCAGAATGCAGAGTAGACGAGGATGATGTCCTTGGGAGAACCCTTGTGGAATACACACTATTCTTTGGCTCTACAGTGAATAAAATTCTCATTCCAGAAAATACACCTCTGCGTTTTCATGCTACTTCAGAAGAGAGAAGACTTTTCATTGAAATGCCAGGTGGAGTAACGATGGATTGTCAGCAAAACTGTTTTCCGCCTTACGGAATATTGATTCATTCAGATACTGTCTCAAGATTTGAAGATTAATCACACAAACTCCTCCATCAATTTCTCGATATCAAACGGCGCGACTTCTTCCACGGGCGTCGTTGTCTTCCCCTGCCGTGGTACCAGTCTCTCGTTGAAGTTCGGGACATTTTCATTACGATACAGGATGCCTGTAGCGATGCGTGTACTCGTATCGACGGCAAGAGCGCGGGCTTTCGCGAGGTCAGTGGGGTCGTGCTCTTCATCTTCTACTTTGTAGCATTTTTCTATGAGCATGCCGTGCGTGGCGAAGTGGTTGTACGTGGGGCATGCTTGCAGGACATCGACGAATGCGAAGCCTCGATGCTGGATCGCTTGCTTGAAGATATCCGTCAGCTGACGGATGTTGCCGGAGAAGCCACGAGCGACGAACGTTGGCTCAAGAGAAAAAATGAAGTCCATGGAGTTAAGCGTCGTCTCTGGGATTCCGTTGGGGGACGAGTTCATCTTCTGTCCCTGTGGAGTGAGCGAGCTCGCTTGGCCGGTCGTTAGTCCATAGTTGCCGTTGTTGTGGAGAACGAACGTGAAGGGGTAGTGACTGCGCACCGCGTGGACGAGGTGACCGACTCCTTCTGAGAAGCTTGCGCCGTCGCCACCGAATGCCATCACCGGGAGAGTGGGGTTCGCCATCTTGGCTCCAGCCGCGAAGGGGATCACTCTGCCGTGGAGCCCATGGAAGCGGTAGCCCTGGAGCTTGTCACTGGCATTACCGTGGCACCCGACGTCGTAGCACAGCAGAACCTGCCACGGGGCGATTCCAAGTTCAACCAACGCTTGTTTCGCAGCCGTCCAGATGCCGTAGTCACCACAGCCGTCACACCACGTACAGGGATTCGCACTGTAGTAGTCTTTCATCGTTGCGCCGGCGGGGTCGAGAGGGATAGACATATGAGAGTTATGAGTTATGAGTTTTGAGTTTTGAGATAATTTTTTCTGAGAGTTCATCAACGAAGAACGGTCGTCCGTCGTATTTGAGGATTTTGTCTTTGATCTCAAGACCACACTCTTGTCGGATAAGCATGCCGAGCTGTCCTTGATAATTGCCTTCAATGAGGATCACCTTCTTCGCTTTCTTGGCTAGTCTTTGGAGTTTCTCAGTTTTGAGAGGCCAGAGATGAGTGAAGTGGAGATAGGCGAGCTTTGAGCTATGAGCTTTGAGCTGTGAGCTTTGTAGGGCATCGAGAACTACAGATTTTGTACTTCCCCAACCAACAAGTAGCGTATCGATTGCTGGTACTTCTTCGTCTCTCATAGCTCTTCGCTCATCGCTCAAAGCTCCGTAGAGTTCCGGTTCAGGCAATGCTTTCTTCAGTGCTTCCAGCTTCTTCATCCTCTTCTCGATTTGGAGAATCGCATTCTGTGAGGATTCATCGACCGTTCCATCGCCGTTATGTTCATCTCCTTGTGCAGCGTATGTGACAGCCTTTGTCCCAGGCAACCAGCGCATCGAGATGCCATCTTTGGCGCTTGGGTCATAGCGATCTGTTGCTTTGAGTTTGGCTAATTTCTTTGGATCCGTCACGAGGGAACCTCGGTCGATCACTATCGTCTTCATGTCATATGGCTTCTGGGTGTAGAGCCCTTCTGCGATCTGCTTATCCGTGAGGACGATGACGCTGATCTGATACTTCTCGGCGATGTTGAAGGCCGTTGGCATCAGGGAGAATGCATCGTCTGCATCCGAGACAGCGATCACTGACCGTGCGAATTCGCCATGCGATGTACCGATTGCCATTAGGAGATCACCTTGGCCTGTCCATGTTGGTAGACCCGTTGCAGGCCCTGGGCGCTGTGCCAGCACGAAGACTGTCGGGTTCTCGATGATGGCGTTGAGTGAGAGCGTCTCGCTCATGAGATCGAAGCCTCCACCGGATGTCGCTGTGAGCGCTCTCGTTCCCGCATGCATCGCTCCAGAGACGACTTGAGCCGCTGTAATCTCATCTTCAGCTTGTTTGATCACCATGCCCGTTTCATTTTGTACTCCGGCAATGTACGTGAGGAGTGGGCTTGCAGGAGTCATCGGGTAACCGGCGAACACACGGACACCACTGGCGATCGCACCAATGCCCATCGCTTTGCTCCCTGTCAGCAGGAGATGATCCTTCCACTGTTTCTTCGGCTTCGGCATGGGGACAGCGAGATCCTTGTGCGCCTCACGCAGTGAGAATCCTTCATCGATGCATTGCATATTAAGCTCAAGCAAATCTTTCTTCTTCGCAAATTTTTCACCGACCATGGTCTTGAGGTCATCTTTTTTCTGCCCGAGCATTGCCCAGACGAATGCAGAGAGGAGGACGTTACCGAGGATGGGCTTCGCCTTCAGTGTCTGAAGTGTCTTCTCGATGGGCAGTTCGATGACACTGAGATTTAGATTGTTGATGAGCTCTTGGTCATCTGCCGAAAACTTCCAGTGTGGTGTGGAATGGAGCAGGATTCCTCCCGGTTTCAGATCATGGAGATTGTGCTCGAGGACATGATGGTTCAGTGCGATGATGATGTTGACAGTCGATTCTGAGCTTTCGATCTGTTCATCCGACACATCGAGTTGGTTGCTCGCGTGGCCTCCTTTGATGAGCGATGGATACTCACGGTAACCGAATACACAGTACCCACTGCGCTTCAACGCCTTCGCAAGCACTTCTCCGATGGAGTCCAAGCCTTGCCCAGAGGAGCCGATGATCTTGAGAGAGGTGCGGGACAAGAGAATTTAGAATGTAGAATGTAGAATGTAGAATTGAGGATTGTTCATGTTTCAGAGCGGAAAGTATGATAGATTTCTTAGCGTGGGTCTTCTGACCCGCACGATGGTCTATTGATTGGATGAAGGAAGTTTTTTGATCATCGATGCTAGTTCTGTTGCCCACACGGTGATCTTCTTTTCTTGATCGAACGGGTCATTGATGATCTTGAGTGTCGGTATCAGGAGTGAGGCACCGTGATCTTTCAAATACTCCGTGAGCTTTTCTGCGGATCGTGCTGTGTAGAAGTATCGCTCATCGCCGAGTCCGATCGCTGCCGCGTGTATTCCTTTTAAATCTTCTGTGACTGCTCGTACGGTCAACAAATCATGCATGTAGGGGCTGAGTTGCCCTTCTGTGTTGCCCGTATTCCACGAACCACAGGCGAGGATGAGCACACCACTTTTCTTGAGATCCCCAGGTTGCGTCACTTCTGCACGTTGCTTGATGATGCGCGTCGTTGGCAATTCTTTCGTTAGTTCTTTCACCAAAACATCCACGACGAACTCCGTGTGTCCGGTGGCGGTGGAGTAGATCACCGAGATGGAGCGGTCCATGGAGGAGAGTGTAGTCTTTTTCCTGTCATCTCGGAAGTGGTGAGTCTTTGAAGGATGTAGTACAATTTCCCTCGCATTTCTTTTACATCTGTTTGTTCTGGAATACTTGGACGATTAGCTCAGCTGGCCTAGCTTGCGGAGCAGGCGTAAAAAGAGGTA
>CAZDQZ010000005.1:0-3709 GCA_964507835.1 uncultured Candidatus Peribacteria bacterium
GCGTCACGCCCGTCGGTGAGTTCAAGGTGAAGCCAAGTACGCTCCCGCAGGATAGTCGACAGGTGGTGGTGCTGGGGTAAATGTGTGGTGGTCAGGGTTTTTCGATATATTTTACCTTGGTTTTCGTTGTAGTTAGGCCAAAAAGAGGTCTTTTATATTAGACATTCTGCTTCGTACCGATGGTCTGTGAAAAGCGGAGTAGATAGCCATCAGGGTCTTGAATAACAAACTGCCGATTCCCAACAGTGTCGCTTGCTCGTCGGTACCATTTTTCTTCGATACCCATAAAAAATGGAATACCATGTGCGCTTACCGTTTTATAAAGGTCATCGATGGAACTTGTTATCATTTGCAGATTAATACCACGACCGAACGGTTTTTCGAGAGGACCGCTCAACCACTTTCTATCATTTTCAGTTAACTCTTCAATCATCAGCTGAACACCTTCTCTTTGAAGATAGGCAAACTTCGCCTCGGGTCTATCGTAGACGATAGAAAATCCCAAAACGTTGCAGTAGAAATCCAAAGATTTGGTGATGTCCGAACAATACAGTTCGGGCACGAGTGGACTCATTTTCATGAAAAGAGCTTACACGAGAATGGCCCGAGCCGTAGCGAGGACCATAAGCGAGCCCGCCCCAGGCGGACGAGTCGAATGGTGGTCCCGGCGGGAGTCGAACCTGCATTTACCCCTTAGGAGAGGGTCGTTCTATCCATTGAACTACAGGACCACAGAGTAATAGTATCACGTAATCAAATCAGGCACTGTCCTCCCATATAGTTGGAATGCCACTTCCGATCAATACAGCTTCGACCTGTGTAGTACCCGCAGAAGATGAATCTCGCGCTTGTCCTCGTTTTTATTCAGGAGCACACGATAGTCTCCGACTCTCAGGCGGAAATCTGCTAGATCGTAGTGCTGTAATTTTTTGACATCGACGCTCGCTGATACAGACCATGTTTCAAGCTGGGAAATCCGCTCGATGATGCGCTTCAACTGTTTTCTCGGCACGCGGTCACAGTCTCTCATCCAGATACGCTCATCGAAAATAACGAGCCGATACTTTAGATTCTCTTTGCCCATTGATCGAAAGAAACGGAGTGCTTGCCTTCGCCTTGCTTACTTCGTCGGACCAGATCGACCGTCTCCTTATCATGTAACTCCCAAAATTCTTCGCGGATTTGATCGAGTGACCCAGACTCCAGGAGTAACTCAGCTGCTTCTTTAGAGAAAACAATGCCACTGACCGCATTGTTGCTTAGCACAACATGGATCGGTTGCTTGGAATAAAACACCTTCTTCAACTGACGCTGGAGATTGGTAATGGAGATGAGTTCAGAGAGCATAATAACCGGAAAAGAACATGTATATTCTATATGTAATTCGCATGGAAAGCAATGTTTTTTACATATAGATAGATGTCCTAATGAGGAAAGAGGGCTCGTGCGCGGGCAAAACATGCCTACCAGCAAGCAGGTGCCCGTTCCATTTTATGCAATAAACACCTTAAAGGGGGCAGGCATTCCGCATGCGGAGATTCAAAGAATGCTCTAGAAGCTCATCACTCACACATCCACAACTTTCAGTCCCAGCGATACGAAGAGAATGCCGATCGTTCGATCGACCCGAGTCTTTGCCTTCTCAAAGATGTACCGCACCTTCTGGAAGGTGAAGATGGATGCAACGAAGGAAAACCACACGAGAGCGGAGACGATCACGAACCCTGCGAATGCCAGCGAAATCCGCAAAGGTGTTTCGGGGGTGATGAAAGCGGAAAACAAGCTGACGAACGCGAGTGTCGCCTTAGGATTGAGTGCATTCACCAAAAATCCCATCTTCACCGCTCGCATCGGGGATAGGATCTGCACATCTTTCTTCGCATCCAACTGTAGTGGCTCATCCTTGCTCAGGAAGCTCGCAATGCCGATACAGATGAGGTACGCAGCTCCTAGGTACTTGATGACGTTGAAAAGAAGGATCGACTGAGAAATCACAAGCCCCAGGCCCAAGATGCAGTACGTCATGTGAATCACGAGCCCAAGCGCAATGCCCACCGCCGTGTAACTGCCGATGCGCGATGAGTACTTCAAGCTGTTTTTGACCACAACCAAAAAATCCGGCCCAGGAGAAATCATGGCTACGAGATGAATGATGCCCATTGCAATAAGAATCTTCATGAGTGCAGTATACGCTGAAGCAAAGATAAAAATGAAACCATGAAAAGACTGAGAATAACGGCGTTCGTCCTTCTCGTTATGCGCGCGCCATCGCTATCAATCGTCGCTCCATGACCTGCGTGATGAAGAGGGTCATCGAGAGAAGGACAAGATACCCGCCGAAGAGCAGGGTGAAATCTTGGGGAAGGATCGTTTTGAGCATCGCAATGAAGAATGCGCAGTACCATGAACAGACCGAAATGCCTCCAAGGGCGAACGCCAAGCGACGCCAATGTTGGTAGCGCACATGGTACCGCTTCAGATCGAGGCGCAAAAAATGTGGCGCGATGACCACGTGCAGAGCAATGCCATTGATCGTAATGATGCCGACGATCAGCATCTTCGCCATGAAGGGGCCTGACGCACCGTACCGCGCCATATCTGTAAGGTAGAGACCAATGCCCGACACGATGATGAGTCCTAAAGCACCGAGGATGACACTCTTCAGAAGGTGAAGTACATCACACTCTTTCGCCGTAATCTTGTAATCTTTCAGAAATCGGAAGAAGAGGAGATCCGCGATGCTCGCCCCACCAAGACCAAGGATCGTGCCCAAGATATGGGCGGTGAGAACAAGCAACTTATGTTCAATCAGGAATGAAATCAGCGCAGAAATAATCATGAGTAAAGTATAGGACATCTCTGTCGTAAGAGGAAAAAATGCCGAGCGCTGTAGAGACTTAGAAACTCTCTCACCCCTCCACCCGTATCACCTTCTTCGACTTCAAAAAGAAATATCCAATCACAATGACCGTCACGACCGGCGAGACCCACTCAGGGATATGATGCCCGAAGGCGTCCATCAACATGATAATGCCGAGGATGAAGACAGAGTACATCGCACCGTTCTTGAGGTACACGTACTTCTTGATGCGATCGATGTTGCCGATCGTCAATTGACGCACCATAAGCGCACCGAGACCATTACCGATCAAAATCAAGGGGACAGACAACGTGAAAGCGAAGGCACCAAGAACGGAATCAATACTGAATGTCGCGTCGATGACTTCGAGGTAAAAGATCTTGCTCCAGTCACTCATGCTTCCTTCTTTCATCATCTCCTTCTCCACTTTTTCAGCATTCTCTTTGAATCCATGTGTGATGAAGAATGTCGTGGAACCAATGACAGCACCGAATGCAAGAATGGGATCTTTTTCTAAGGCAAACCAAACGATAGACGCAAGGAGAATAGAAACGATAGCAAAAAACCACACACCCTGCGAGGCTGCGAACTTTTCTCCAATCAATCCAAAATGTTTGGGCTCCAGAAAAAGCCAATGAAGGAAGAGGAAGATCATGAATGTGCCACCGCCCATCAGAAGTAGAGGTGCAGACGCAGAGACCGCTTCAGCGACACTTGGATCGCTCGAGAACATTGCTGTAAGAGAACCAACGAAACCGATTCCCGGTACCGTGAGCCATACGATCAACCAAGGGAGAGCTCCGCGGATAACGAAGACGGCGAAAAACATGCCCCAGAGGAGAAACCATC
>CAZDQZ010000005.1:3809-16762 GCA_964507835.1 uncultured Candidatus Peribacteria bacterium
GCAGACTTCTCCATCTCTACGTCCGCGATGCGAATCGTCGCTCCAGAAATGCGCCACTGAGGTGTGTCCGCTAAGAGTTGCATGATCTCAGTTGCCGTGACACGAGGAGAGAGGCTGACGACGATGTCGCGCTTCGTCGAGGATACGGTGTCCATCTTGATACGAACGACACCCGCACGTCTGCAGGCCATCTTCAGGCGGAGAACATTCAAGAGATGCTCGGCTTGCTTCGGGATCGGACCAAATTCCTGGATGAGGTCATTCTCGAATTCCTTGAGCATCGCTTCGTCTTCGCTCCCCGCAAGCTTCTGGTACACGGCGATTTTCTCCTGCTCATCGGTGACATAGAACGATGGAAGGAGTGCCTCGAACGGCAGGATGATCTCCGTCGTCGCCCCAATCTCCTCCTCGTCGCTCGTTCCCCCACGCTTCAGTTCCTCGACGGCACTCTTCAGCATACGGAGATAGTGGCTCACGCCGACCGTCTGCATATTGCCCGATTGTGACGCACCGAGGATTTCTCCAGCACCGCGGATCTCGAGATCGCGCATGGCGATCTGGAAGCCTGATCCGAGTTCACTTGCTTCGACGATGGCGCGCAGACGCTTCTTCGCATCATCCTTTAGTCTCTGCGAATGGTAAAGGAAGAATGCGTACGCCTGCACCGTGCCACGGCCGACACGACCACGGAGCTGGTACAACTGCGAGAGGCCGAACTTCTCCGCTTCATTCACGATGAGGGTATTCGCACGCGGGAGGTCGATCCCGTTCTCGATGATCGTCGAGCTGACGAGCACGGTGAACTTCCCGCTCTTGAAGTCGAAGATGCGTTCCTCTAAGATCTCGGGCTTCAGTTGGCCGTGCGTCACGACGAAGCTCGCCTGTGGCACGAGAGCGCGGAGCTTCATCGCGAACGCATCGATGGTCTCTACGCGATTGTGAAGCACGTACACCTGCCCACCACGCTCAAGCTCTTTCATGATTGCATCACGAACGAGTGCATCGCTGTACTTGCGCACTTCTGTGATGATCGGAAGGCGCCCTGGGGGTGGTGTCGTAATGGTCGTAATGTCTCTGAGCTTATGTAAGCCAAGGTTAAGCGTGCGTGGAATAGGCGTCGCCGTGAGTGTCAGGACATCCACAGACGCTCTAAGCTCCTTCAGTTTCTCTTTCTGTGCCACACCGAAGCGCTGTTCTTCATCGATCATGACGAGACCGAGATTGTGAAAAACGACGTCGTCTTGGAACAAGCGATGGGTACCGACGACGATGTCGATCGTACCCTCCGCCAGCTTCCGCAGTGTCTCCTTTTGCTCCGCAGGCGAACGGAAGCGCGAGAGCATATCGATTCTGATATTGAAGCCTTCCATGCGCTTAATGAGTGACTTGTAGTGCTGGTCGGCAAGAATCGTAATCGGGGAGAGGAAGGCCACCTGCTTGCCACCCTGCACCGCCTTGAATGCTGCGCGCATGGCGACCTCTGTCTTCCCGAAGCCGACGTCTCCACAGACGAGACGATCCATGGGGTGGGGGGACTCCATGTCATGTTTGATGTCCTCGATAGCTTTGATTTGCCCAGGCGTCTCTGTGTACGGGAATGCATCATCAAACTTCCTCTGTACTTCACTATCTTCCGGATACTGATGCCCCTTCGCCTTCGCGCGCTTGGCGTAGATCGCAAGGAGCTCGCGAGCGATGCGCTCCGTTTCCTCCGACACTTTCTTCGTCACCTTCTTCCACTCCTGCGATCCAAGGCGTGTGAGCACCGGCTCGTGGCCCTCTTCGTAGACGAACTTACTGAGCTTGTCAGCCTGATCGACAGGAACGAATAATTTATCATTCTCGGCGTACGTAATTTCTAAGTATTCACGCTCCACATCATCGACAACCTTCGTCGTCATGCCCTCGAAGCACCCAATGCCGTGCTCCATATGCACGACAAAGTCGCCAGCCTGGAGAGAGGTGATGAAGTCGAGAGCGAGACGTTGCACAGACCTCTGCTTCGCTTCCTTGCGAAGCGAGAAGATTTCACGATCGGTGATGAGCGCGCACTTGAGATCAGGATTCTGAAGCGAGTGTGGGAGGAGGGCCTCGATCTCTGCAGGAACAATCGTAATGTGACCAACTCTCCGTTCAGGTGCTTCGACGAATGAAATCTTCTCATCCCTGAGCACGCCTCGGAGTTCGTCGGGGCGCTTCGTCACGATCACGATGGTCCAATCCTGTGCTAATTTATCGCGCACGTCATTAATGAAATCCGGGAGTGTGTAGAACTTGAGGACGGAGAGGTAGCGCAGATGTACGTGCGTATCCTCATCTTCTGGGAAACTGGTGATCGCAATCACGTCACAGGCAACTTTCAATGGAAAATCCTCCTGCTCGTCTGTGATGACGACACTGCCTTTCGGGCTTTGGCTCGCCATCGTCTCGGTGCGCTCCCATGAGAGAGGATACAGAACAGCCTTTTCCAGTATCTCTCCTCCATCCTTCGTATACATCTTCTCAACACTTTCGAAAGAAAACTGTATGGCGATTTCCTCCGACTCTCCGATGGGGAAAATATGGAGCGTATCGCCGATACGTCGGTATTCACCAGGGGAAAGATGGGTATCGTCTGTGTGTTCATACCCCGCATCGATCAGCTCCGAGAAAAACGATGTGAAATCAACCTTCTCGCCCACGGTGAGCTTTAGGGCTCCTGACTGCAATTCAAGAAATGATGGTACCTGCATCTCCCAGGTGGCACGGTCAAAGATCGCCACCCCTTCGCCTTTGAGGATACGAATGAACGACGCGATGTCATCAGCGGTCGGTTCCTCTGAGAATGAAACGAGGTATGGATCACACCCGAAGAACCCTAGCCAGTGGAGGAGGCCCTCACACTTCTCTTGGTCTTCTGTTACGAGGATCGCTGGTTTCTTCACCGACTCCAGAATATGACTCACAATCATCGCCTTCGCGGTTTCATTCGCCAATCCAGAGACCACAAGGCTCTGTTTTTTCTTCAGGAGCTGAATGAGCTCACTGTGCGTATCGTCACCAATACAAAGAGAAGGTCGCATGAAATGAAAAAATGGAATCGCATCTCTACAGAAATGTCTCCCGTCACGATACTCTGTGACATGGGTCTATCGATACATCTCTTGGCTACACCCTACATCATTCCTCGATCATGCGCAACGGCATGATGAGGTGGAGATAGCTCTCTGAGCCAGGAATCTTGAAGACGGCAGGATGCATTTTATCAGAGAGCTCAATGATGATCGTGTCGTTATCGATACGCGAGAGGAAGTCGATGAGGTATGTCGAAGAAATGGCGATTTTTGTATCCTTCCCATCGACTGCCGCAATAATACTGGACTCATCTTGGCCAAGTTGTGTTTGCCTGGTCATGAGGTGCACACCATCTTTCGAGAATGAGAAGGTGATGTTATTACTCTGCTCCTTCGCAAAATAGTGCATGCGCTTCACCGCACTCAAGAGATCTTTCACGCTGACCGAGACGAGTGTGTGACGCTCTTTCGGGAGTACTTGAGTGTAGTCAGGGAATTTCCCATCAATGAGTCGACTGATGAGGCGGGTGGATCCAAGGGAAACCTCGATCTGCTGGGATCCTAAGTGCATCTCGATGACATCCTCTTTCTTTTCTTTGTTCGCCCCCGCTTCTATGGCGTCATTCTTCCCGCGCGACAGTGCGATGACACCCTTCAATTCCTCTAGGAAGCGTGCAGGAATGATACAAGAAATATTAGTTGATGGTGGTGTGTCAATCGGCATGGTGTACTCAGACAAACGATAGCTATCCGTGCCAACGAGGAAGAGTTTCTTGTGGTCAACTTTCATGAAGACTCCTGAGATCACAGGGCGTGATGTCGTCTTTGCACAGGAGAATGTCACCAGGTTCAACCCTTTCAGGAGTGGGAAAAGAGGAAGAGTGATACTGGTTTCCTTCTGAATACTATTAATCGTCGGAAATCCACTCGCAGACTCACCGGCAATCACTGCCTTTGCTCGCTTTGAGTGAATTTTTAACTGCGTTCCTTCACTTGTTTCAAGAACAACTTGATCATCTTGGTTATACTGCATGAAGTTTAAAATTGCCTTCGCGGGAATCGTAATAACTCCTTCATTTTCAATAGAAACAGGAATACTTGTTGTAATAGATAATTCTAGATTTGTAGCACTAAGCTGACATTGATCACCTTCTGCTCGTATGTGAATGTTTTGAAGAATAGGAAGAACTTGATCAGTTCCGATTGCTCGAGAAACAAGTTGTAAGCTGTTTAAGAAGTCAGATGTTGCACAAGAAAATTTCATGAGAGTAGTGAAAAGGAAGATAGTCTACTTCGCAAGTACATAAAAAATCCACACTTCTTTCTTCTTATTGAAAGAGTAAAAAAAGAAATACACATATTTCGTCATCATCATGGACTCTTGTATAAATAAATAAAATAGTATGTAGTCATGTTGAAAACATTGTGCGACTCTTGTGGATACTCTTATCATTTTTGAATCTAGAAGCCATGAAATCGTATTTTTTTGTATACATTGTTTGTGTGTGGAATATGTGGAAAACAGGTGGAAAATGGAGTGTGTGATGACAGAGATTCATCGACAGTCTTTCTATGGCTTTATCACTCATCATGAGAAAAATCTGTGGAGATTTCTTCTCTTCCTCTCATCCTATTTTTACTCTTTCTCCACATTTTTCTTTTTTTCTCACAAAAGAAACCACTGGAGACCTTTCATATCTTATTGGATAACTATGCTAATTTTTTTCGGAATACGTCGCGCTCCTGCGGAAGTGATGGAATTGTATGGTTGGGTCGGATATCGAGTTCAGTAGCCTGTTTCGATTTTACAAAGGATTGGTCAGGAATATCGCGGGAAACGAGCGTCGTTGCATTAATGAATGAACCAGAGCCGATCTTTACCCCCGGGAGTGTCGATGACTGGAAGCCAAAACGGCAGTTGGGACCGATGATTGTGCCGAATTTCACTCGTCCAGTCTTCACCGGTTCATTCTTTACCATCGATTGTATCTCCGCTTCGTCGAGACGGAGATTGCCTGTGGTTGTACCACCGCCGAGAGAAACATTGTTTCCGATCACAGAGTCGCCGACGTAATTCATATGTGTCCAGACATTACTGCTGAGGATCGAGCGACAGATTTCCGTGGAGTATCCGACGACGCAGTGTTCGCCGATCGAGCTTCCGCGGACGAGGGCATTATTCGCAACGATGGTGTTCTTCCCGATGTAGGCAGGTCCTGTGATCGTCGCGTGGGCGAAGACTTTCACCCCCGCTTCGATGACGACAGAGCCTTCAATGACAGCAGTTCTATGGATGACAGCCGATGGATGGATGCTCGGTGTTTCTACCGACGGCAGAAGAGAAGAGAGGAGATCGAGGAGATGCCATGGATACTTCACGGCTTGCCACAAGCCTGTATATGGCATGGCAGTGTAGGTTTCCGTCTGGAAGAGTGAGTCCAGGGCGACTTCGTAGCCGTCGTCTTTCGTTGGTTTCACTGTCTTGAGAGCCTTCAGGAGTGTGGTCTTCGATGCGTGGACATGAGCGACCAAATTGATCATGGAGCTCGGTTCCGTTCCGGGTGTCGGCTTCTCCACGATGCTGGTGATGCGCTTCCCCTTTAGCGAGAGATATCCGCCCGGGAAGTACATCTTTACCTTCCTCGCGAGCAGGACGCCACCGGAGGTGATCTGCTTCGATGCCGTCATCAAATCTTTGTATGCCTGAACATCGATGAAGTCATTTGCGCTCACGATTAGCACCTTTTCTTCTGTGCACTTTGGGAGGGCGGAGAGGAGCGCTCCGCGCATGCCAAGATCGAGATCCTTTTGCTCGACGATGGTCATCGTAGGGAACATCGCTTTCGCCTCTTTTTTGTTATGTGCTCCCGCGACGAGGATGATGTTCTTGATACCCGCCTCTTTCAGTCGCTTCACTTGCTCCGCGAGCAGACACGTCCCCGCGACAGGGAAGAAGCTCTTTTCGCTCAGAGGCCAAAACCGTGTTGATCTGCCGGCGAAGATGAGGATGGCTGTCATTGATATGAGAGTATAGCAGATTTTTTAGGATAGACATCACCCATGAACGATATGTACGTGATAGCAGGGCTATGTCGCCTAGCAGTCTCCGTTGCGGTTCTCCGCGAAATGATCGCAATGTAGCGCGCACTGTTTGACGAGCCCGCGGGGGCGGGCGAGGAGTTGGCGCGCTACCGATCATGAGCGGAACAGAACCGCAGGAGATGAGCACGAGCGACGATTTTTTGCACACTTTTTTGTAAAAAAAAGTGTGAAAGAAAAGTACGAACTACTACCACGTCATATCAATTTCCCCCTCCTCATCCGTCCGTCGCACCGTCGCACCGACTGCTTCGAGACGCTTGATTACATCAGTATTCGGATGCCCGTACGTATTGTCACTCCCAACAGAGATGACGGCAATCTTTGGGCGTACTGCGCGCAGGAAAGTGTCTGTTGATGATGTTTTGCTCCCATGGTGAGCGACCTTGAGAATTTCCGACTGGAGTGGGACCTTCGCCCGCAGTAATACGTCTTCGACGAGGCTCTCTGTATCGCCGGTGAAGAGTGCGCTATGGCGTGCGTCATGGACGCGGAGAACAAGCGACGTGTTATTCAGCTCTTTCTGTAGTGACGGGTCGAGTTTTGTGGGTGGCCAGAGGACATCCGCCGAGAGCTCTCCATCCAGCGTCATGGTGTCCCCTGCACGGACGACGCGTAGCTCGGTGTTAGCTCTCGTTGATGCATCGACTATGTTCTGGAACCACGGGGAGTCGATCGTATCGATACTGACGAGGAGTTGCTTCACCCGGTACCTTTTGAGGATCTCGGGGAAACTGGCGAGGTGATCGAGGTTCGCGTGGGAGAGGATCAGGACGTCGATACGTCGATCGAAGAAGGGGAGAGTTCTCCCAATCGCTTCTAATGTGCTCCAGTCTGGCCCGCCGTCGATGAGGATCGTTCTGCCGGATGGTGTACTGATGAGCGTGCTATCTCCTTGTCCAACGTCGTAGAAGTAGAGATGCGTGTGGCCATCCGGTTGTAGCGTCCACTCGCGCAGACCAAGCGTGATGCTGACGCACCCGATGGTTGCCAAAAACAGTAGGATTGATCGCTTCATGCAGGAAGACTAGAACGAGCGTTGTTTTCGATCTAGTATATTTTCTTGAATGGGAGCGGGAAGCCTGCCTGTCGGCAGACAGGCTTCCCGCGGTCAACAAGTGTGCCACACATGCCAAACGCACGAAGCATCCTTCGACAAACTCAGGACAAGTCGTGCTCCCTGTCATAAGAAATCGTTGTATGACTGGCTTATACCTTCTTCCTCCGGAGCCTTCGGCCAACCGCGCCCGCACCTGCGACAATAGCAATGCCGAGGAGAGGGACTCCACTATCCGGGAGATCCTTCTTTTTCGTCGGTTCCATGACAGGCGTCGTGACAACAGTCGGAGGAGCAACGTATGGATTGCGAACGTAGACGGGGGTAACGACCGGAGTGGGTGACGGAGGTGAGGCGACTGGCTCCTCAGCGACTGGAGTCGCCACGGCGATGCCAGTATTCGCGAATCCAAGGAATTTCGCAGGCGCTACCGTGAGCGGGACGCTACCACCCTTTGCGCCGGGGATGACTTTCGCGAATGTCAGAATGTACGTCTTTCCCGGGGTCTGAGGATTGGTATGGATCATGACCGTGGAAGAGACGACGTCGACGCGAGTCGTGCTGATGAGTGTGCCACCAGTATCTGTAACAACGAAGTATCCATCCGATGCAGTTGTATCATTGAGCGCGATATCCTCCGAGAACGTCACGAGGATGCCTGTCGAAGAGATTGGTCCGACCGATGTAATCGTCATCGGTGCGGATGGGGTGGCAGTAGGGACTGCAGTGACGACAGGTGTCGGTGCTGTGCCGAGGTTGATTGACGCTTCTTCTTCGAAGCCTTCGCTCTCCGTGCCATCGGGGCTGACGGCGAGGACACTCACGAAGAGTGTGCCGTTTGCGAGAGGTGCTTTTGAAAATGTGTACGCAGTTTCCAATCCACGCGTTCGCTCGAAGTCATCGTAGTTTCCCTGGTTACCGAGAATGGACGCGTGACTGTAGTAGACGCGGTAGAAAGAGACATTCTCCGTCTGCGCTTGCCACGTGACCGTGATGGCTCCGTTGGCATTGCTGATCTGGATTCCACGTACATTAGCAGGCGCCGTAACGGCCATGACGGATGCAGGCACGAGGAATGTCAGGAGAGTGACGATGGATTTTTGTGTGAATGTCATCAGGACATTGTACCATTTTTCGACTGTTCGATCAACCCCCTTTTCGTTTCAAGCTACTTTTATACAGATGTGGATCGAAGGCGGGGAGCCTCTCGATCGGACACGGTAGATGACGTTCTTCTACCCCCGGAGGAAGCCTCTGGTCGTACCCGAGGAGGATGAGATCGGGAGTATGCGTTCGAAGGGGCTTCAAGAAATCAGTACTATCGCCGGGGTATACGTGGAGCGTTGGGAATTCAGCCTGGATGGTTGCCATGCGCACCGCCTGATTTTGTACAGATGTTCTCCCTTTTATTCTTTCAACATTTCTATCCTGCGCAACGATGACGATGACGTCGCCACGTTTCATCGCTTCACGCAGGACAAAGCGGTGCCCCTCATGGAGGAGGTCGAAGGTGCCGAAGACCATCACGAGCTTTGAGCGATGAGACATGAGCGATGAGAATCCTATAGCTCAAAGCTCAAAGCTCAAAGCTCACCGCTTATTTCTCCTGTAGATCGATCGAGTAGAGTTTCTTCTCGTCGAGGACGTAGAGGTGGAGGTCATCAGGGTCGACGAAGATGTCCTTGAGCTTTCCGACCTGTTCGGAGTCGAGGATGTACTGCTTTAGGTAGAGGGAGTCGCCGAGGTCACCATCGTTCGTAGCGACGATGATGCGCTTCCCCTCCGGATCCATGAGGTAGAGTTTGCCGGTCGGCGATGACTTGAAGATCTTCGTGACATTCTTGAGGCCGTCTGGAGGGAGGCTACGCATGTTGAATGTCTGCTTCTCGCCACGGAGCAACTTCACGATTTCGCGATCACCGGCCTTCCCTCCGCTTGCCGAGAGATCCTTCAGGACGTAGACCGGACCGACGATTGTCATGTCAAGTGCACCGGTGAGGTCTCCGTTCACGTTGTACTCGGATGGGGGACCGTACTTCCCAGAGAGGCGCTCGTACTTATAGATCTGCTTGCGCTCCGGGGAGAGGATGTACAGGTAGCGAAGATACGTCTTGATATCTGCTCCTGTGACCCATCCTGCCGTGTCCTCTGTCTTCATGACGGCTGATTGTCCACCCTCGAGCTCGAGCACGCTGTTGCCGGTCGTGAGGAAGACGGTGCTCTGGAACCGTGGGAAGGCTGATGCGTCGAGGATGAGTTCCTGTGATCCGAGTCGCTCCCCACTTTCGACGATGTTGAGCGAGATACGATAGAGATCCTGTCGATCGTAGACGGTGAACTCACCATTGGGATACCCCACGAAGCCCTGTGCCATGATGTCCGACTTCTTCCCGCTGAGGCTTGCCATGACGCGTGGTGTGACGATGCGGACGATATTGTGCATTTCTTCACTCTTCGTTTTGATGGTGTCGAGGAGCTTGAGTGCTTCGTCGCGGAAGAGGCCACTCTCGTTGCTGATGACAGTCTTGGCACGTGTTTCTGCGCGCGCGAGAATCATATTCGCACTGTCTGTATCTCCGGCGAGTTGCCGTGATTCTGCCGTCGAAATATCGGCATTGATTTGCTTCACGAGATCCTGGAGCTCCCCCTTCGTCTGACTACGGAGACTGGAGACGGAGAGCTGTGTGATGACCCAGATAATGAGGAAGAGGGATGCTGTGCCTGCGAGGAGCAAGAGATGTGCACGGCGCTTGCGCTCGGGGTGATGGAGATCACGGATGAATTGGCGCAGACGAGTCTGTGCGGAATCGGTGAAATTTTTCAGTGATCCAGAGGATGCGCGTGATGTCGTTCCTTGGAAGAGTGAGGGGATCTGTATACCACTTGCTGCCGATCGGAACCGCTCAACAAAACTCTTCGTTCCCTCTCTCGTTCTCGTTTTACCTGCGCTCCGCGCAGACTCTTTTCGGGTCGGCTTCACATCGTCCGTGACCTCGATGCCACCCGGGATGGCGATATGGACGACGCACGCAGTCTCCTTTTCACTCGTGAGTCGGGAGATGATGTTGTCGACGGCATTCGATCCGTGCTGATGTACGGTCTGTGCCAGCTGTGCTGGTGTCATCGAACGGAGCAACCTCTGTGTCGAGATGATGAAGTGATCCTTCGACTGCACGGGGCCACTTACGATGTGCATGAAGGCGGACGGTGGCTTGCCACGGTAGTACTCTGTGACTTGGATCGCTGTTCCGTCGCGGATGACATACGCCTCGGCTCGACCAACGTGTGAGAGGTGCATATTGCCGTCTGCCTCGAGGAGGCCAACGACTGCGTGAACATCATGGACTGCATCAGAGAGGAGGAATCCCTTGAGGAGTCCATTGAGTTCTTTGAGAGCACTTTCTAATTTTTCGTATCCTGTGCCCTCACCTTCGATGACAGCGTGCGTCAATACACTCACGCATTCTTCGCGGAGATTGTCGATACCGTGTCCTTTCCCCTCACTCTGGAGTAACAGGAACACACGATCCGTCTTCTCACTACCGAGGAGAATCGGCAGGAGTACCGTGTTTGGAGGCGCCTTTGTTTGACCTGTCCACACCTCGATCTTCATACAGGAGAGAAGGCTACACGGGTTCGTAGTTACGGGCAAGCACGGCGATGTATGTAGTATGCAGTATTGTGTATTGAGTATCTTGTATCTATGTATTGTGTATACAAATTACTCGATACTTCATACAAAATACTAAATACTCTTTCTAATAATTTATTGATTTTAAGCCAAAAAACTGTCATGACGACAAAAATACTCCTTGCTATTTTTTCATCTGAAGCGTAGGATGATTATTGAGGGTAATCCCTCAATTATAATTTTATTCCCAATACAGACACATGAAATCAGTTCATGAATGGGTGAAGAAGGTGGTCGGACAGACGCCACAGACTCCTCCAGCGCATACCGCGAAAGTATCTCCAGTCTCTCCCGCTCCGACGAAGGTGGCGGATTCCGCACCGAAGGTGCAACAGAAGGCCGTCGCACGTCCACCATCCGCCGTGCGTCCGCACGTTACTCCTGCACTCCAGAAAGAGATCAGTTCTCGCAGTGGTGGCCTCAAGCTCTATCCACTCGGTGGGTTCGAGGAAGTCGGTCGAAACTGTTTTATCATCGAGGTCGACGGTGATATCTATATCATCGATCTCGGTCTTCAGTTCCCCGAGGAAGATATGCCAGGGATCGATTACCTCATCCCCGATACATCCGCACTCCGCGGGCGCGAGAACAGGATCAAGGCAGTGATTTTCACCCACGGACACCTCGACCACATCGGTGCCGTCCAGCATCTCCTTCCATCATTGCACTTCCCGCCGTGTTACGGCACCAAGCTTACGATGGGCTTCGTCCGCAAGCGTCTCGATGAAGAAAAATTGACGACGAAGGCTCGTCTGCACACTGCCGAGTACGGGAAGCCCGTTGAATTCGGCAAGGTGAAGGTGGAGTTTCTCCGCGTCACACACTCCATCCCGGATTCCGCTGCCGTCGCGGTGCATACACCGTATGGCACGATCGTGCATACCGGTGACTTCAAGTTCGATCTCACGCCGATGAATGAGCCACCGGCCGACTTCCAGCGTCTTGCAGAGCTTGGTGATCAAGGTGTCCTTGCGATCATCGCCGATTCAACGAATGCGACGAAGCCAGGCAATGCCCTCTCGGAGAAAGTTATTTCAGAGACACTCTTCAATCTCATGCGTGAGGCGAAGGGCCGTCTCATCATCTCGACCTTTTCATCGCTCCTCAATCGTCTCGCACAAGTCATCGAACACGCGAAGACACTCAATCGCAAGATTTATGTCTCCGGTCGTTCGATGGAACAGAACATCGAGATCGCAACGAGCCTCGGATACATCCAGGTACCCCGTGGCCTCATCCGTAAGGTTGGGCCCGGCATGGAGAAAATCCCTGATCGCGAAGTCGTGATCCTCACAACGGGTTCGCAGGGCGAAGAGCGAGCGAGCTTGTCACGCATGGGCCTCGGAGTGCATCAGCACGTCCGCGTGAAGAAGGGTGACACGGTGATCCTCAGTAGTAACCCGATCCTCGGTAACGAGCGCGCGGTGTCGAAAGTCGTGAATAACTTGAATCTCCTCGGCGCAAAAGTTCTCACGAACCAAGAGCTCGCACTCCACACGACTGGACACGGCTACGCGAATGACATCCTCCTCATGCATCGCTTAGTCAGGGCGAAGCACATCATTCCTGAGCACGGTGAACCGTACATGCGTTCGGCACACGCTGATCTTGCACGGTCCATCGGGTACCCAGACAATCAGATTCATCTCCTGACGAACGGCGAGATCCTCGAGTTCGATCCACAGGGGGGTGCACGTCGGTCAAAGACGAAGTTCACCGCCAACGACATCATCATCGATGGTCGTACGACAGGTGCTGAAGGGCAGACCATCATGGATGATCGCAAGATCATGAATAATGCGGGTATCTTTGTTGCCGTCCTCAAAGTCTATGCAGAGTCGATGCGTCTTGTCTCTGATCCTCTCATCCTCTCCCGTGGATTCATCTACGGCACAGAGCAGACGAGCATCAATCGCGAGGCGACGCAGACCATTCGCAAAGCGTACGAAGACGCACAGAATAGAGGCCAGAAAGATATCAAAGAGCTCAAGCGTGAAGTCACGAGCGCGCTCTTTCGCTTCTTCCGTCACCGCCTCGAGCGTGAACCGATGAT
>CAZDQZ010000005.1:16862-25443 GCA_964507835.1 uncultured Candidatus Peribacteria bacterium
CATGAAAGTAAGGGACGTGCTCTGAGTAACGAGGCACCTCCCTTACTTCCCTTACATTCAATACCTTCCGTACGTCTTAGTTACTCGACGCACTGCTCGACATCGATGAACTGGTTGATGCAGAAGAACTGACAGATGATGAGGATGAAGACATCTTTCTGTCTGTCGCAAATGTTGTCGTGTTCTTGAAGTGACGGACACGAGCGCGGTATGCCCATGTGCCACTTTCTAGTACGCGCCTGCTGACGCGCTCTCCGACGGCTGGTTTGTTGTAGCCATGGCGTGGTGCACCAAAGCGAGCATTGCCTGCTGCAGAGGCGAGAGGGATGAGGGTGGCGCAGATCGTGCCTGCGGTGATGAGAGAGAGATACTTCTTCATGGAAAAGTGGGGAAGAAACAAAAAACTTCGCAGAGTGTACGTGATGACAGAATTACTTTTCAATGACAGGATACATACATGAGGTTTGGAGCACTTCTCTTCGATCTCGACGGCACACTCGTCGAAACCATTCATCTGTACGGCGAAGCGATGATCACAACATTCGCCGGGTACGGCGTGGAGATTACAGAAGAAGATTTCCTCGCGATGTACCACCGTGGCACGAGTATCGACACACTGCTTCGAGAACGTCTCGGGCCAGAGGCAGACGTGTCCGAGGCGAGATCGATCCGCGATACGGAGTACATTCGCCTGCTCGAAGAGCGCTCGGAATGGCTTCCAGGAGCCCTCGAAGTGCTCAAGGCATCGCAGAATGTTCCACGTGCCATTGTGACGAAGTCGTGGCAGTCGTACGTGTCGGCGATCGATCGCAAGGTCGGTGTGCTTTCACACTTTGGTACCGTCATCACGGCGGAGCACATGAAGCCGTATTTCAAACCACACCCGCACGGATTCCTCGTGGCAGCCGACATGCTTGGGGTATCTCCATCAGACTGCCTCGTCATCGGTGACCAGCTCTTCGACATCGAGGGTGCGAAGAATGCGGGGATGCAGAGCGTTCTTTTGCACGGTGCACATACACCAAAAGAAGCACGAGGAGTTGCCGAGAGAGATGTGGCATCGCTAGGAGATCTTATTGAATTACTGCGATCGTAGAACCGTGCACCGTCCACCCTTCGTACGGCGTCCATCCACACTTACTGTGCAAATTTTCCCCTTGGATCAGCCATTCCTTTGCCGGATCAACGATAGCAATTCTTGCTTTTGCCTTCACAGCGATCGACTCTTGGTGCAGTGAGAAGATGCGGTTCGGATTCGTGAAGCAGAGGCGGAGAATGTCGGGATACGATAGGTTTGAGGTCTGAGGTTTGAGGTCTGAGCTCGGGTGTGGTGAGTGGCCTGAGACGACCGTGAGCAGAAGAGGAAGCATTGTTTCGACTCCGGGTACGCCACTGGGAGCTTTGAGCGGTTCTCCTGTTTTTTTCTCTTCGATCGTGTGTGGGGCGTGGTCAGTAGAAATACAGTCGACTGTGCCATCACTGATGCCATTCCAAAGTGCTTGTTGATGTTCTGATGAGCGCAGAGGTGGATTCATCTTTGCGAATGTGCCGAGCGATGCGTAGTCGTCTGTTGTGAGGAAGAGATGATGGGGGGTGACTTCGCACGTGACAGCGACATTCTTTTTCTTCGCCGTGCGCACGAGGTCGATACCTTGCTTCGTGGAGAGATGCGCGATGTGGAGGTGCGTGCCGTGCTTCTCTGCGAATCCAATCGCCTCTGCGATGGCTTTCGCTTCGGACTCGGGAGGGCGCATCGATGAGTGGAGAGAAATGTCTGATGAGCTTTGGGCTTTAAGCGATGAGCTTTGAGCATCGTTGATGTCAGCATCTTCGCAGTGAGCGACGAGGGGGATCTTCAGCTCGGCGCATGTTCTGAAGATATCATCGATGATGCCTCCGTCTACTTTCTGATCTCCTGTCGAGTGATCGAAGAAGAGCTTCACGCCCGCGCAGTGGCGTTTCAATCTTTTGAGTTCGAGTGAGGAGCCTGTCCAGAGATCCCTGAGAGCTTGGAGATGGATTACTTCCGTGATTCCGAAGAAAAATTTGAGCGTCACACCTTGGACGAGCTCTGCTCTTCGCACTTTGTCGGCAAGGGCGGAGACAGTGACGGTTGGCGGAATCGTGTTTGGCATTTCGCAGACTGTTCCCACTCCGCCAGCAAGTGCAGATGCGGATTCTGTGAGCATTGTTCCCTTATGTTCGAGCCCGGGCTCGCGGAAGTGCACATGGCAGTCGATGAGCAGTGGGAAGAGGAGTTTGCCCGTCGCATCAATGATTGTGGCGTTCTTATGATCTTTGATGCTCGGCTTGATGTCGTCGATCGTGCCGGTGATATCGATCAGGACATCGGAGCGGACGAGACCTTTCTCGGTGACAAGCTTTCCGCCGGTGATGAGGATTTTTTGCATACAAGAACATCATGCCAAGAAAGCTGAAGTTTGTCGCATGAATTCACCTCATGATTGGAAAGGGAGGCACTTCAAAATCTTTGATAGGGAGCACGATGCTTCGTGCGCTTGGCATGTGTGGCACACTCATCTACCGCGGGAAGCATCCCGCTCCCAATCAAAATTGAGAAACGTGTCATTGCTTACGCCTTTCCGAGCAGCATCGCGAGCAGTGCCATACGGACAGGTACACCGTTACCTGCCTGCCTGAAGTATGCGGCGTTTGGCAGTGCATCGGTGTCCGTTGCGATTTCGCCGACACGTGGGAGAGGGTGCAGGATCGTTGCCTTCTTCCCCTTCATCATCGCGGCGTTCAAAATATAGTTGAGCTTCAGTCGTTCGTACTCGCTCTTATCGGTGAAGCGCTCTTGTTGCACACGTGTCATGTAGAGGACATCGCAGTCCAGAGCCTTGCGGATGTCATCGGATTCCTCAAATTTGATCCCTTTCTCATGGAAGAAGCTCGTCACTTTCGCGGGCATCGTCAGCTCCTTGGGGGAGACGAGGGTGAACCACACGTTCTTGTAGAGACCGAGGAGGTAGCTCAGTGAGTGCACTGTTCTGCCGTAGCGCAGGTCACCCACGAATCCGACCGAGATCCCGTCGATGCGCTTACATTCTTTCTTGATCGTGTAGAGGTCGAGGAGGGCTTGCGTGGGGTGTTGTCCTGGGCCGTCACCAGCATTGATGAAGGGGAGTTTGCATGTAGTGATCGCTCTATCGGCACTACCCTGCTCGGGGTGACGCATCGCGACGATATCGGCGTACTGGCTCACCATTTCCATCGTGTCTTCGAGTGTTTCTCCTTTATAGAGGGAGCTAAATTGGATGCCTTCTGCAGTAATCACGTCGCCACCGAGGCGGAGCATGGCAGTCTCGAAGCTGAGGCGCGTCCTGGTGCTGGGCTCATAGAAGAGCGACGCGAGGATTTTGCCCCGGAGGAGGTCGCTCTTTCCGCTGTCCCGGACCTTCTCCATGTCACTGGCTACTTTCAGGATGGCTTCGGTATCGGCTCTCGTAAGCTGTTTCGTCGAGATGAGGTGTTTGAAGGGGAGTGGCATACGGACGCAGTGTAAAGTCAAAAGTCATAAGTCAAAAGTGAAAAGTGGCGGAAGGCCTTCTTGATGACATACATGAGCGATTATTTGATAGTGCAAAAGCACCTGAGGCACCAACTAAAGTGGCCTCTTAGACCCTTGATTTTTTTACTGAGATTCAGATGATGCTTGTTTATACTATGTCTCCATCAACGAAACTCGAAAAACTCGGCGATTTTTCTGTCAGATTAGCGGCTGTGGGCGCACTAGGCTTAAGCTCGGTGTTGGCAGCTGTTGGGGTAGGGCACGTATTTTTTCGTCCTACTTATGAAACTCGTCAGCAGATGCGTGCTGTAGGTATTGATATAGATCGAACTTCTATTGAACCCGATTCTTCACGTCTAGTGCCTCCAGTCGATGATATTAATCACGATGTGCGCGGTCGTGCCTATATGTCATTGAGACCTAAAACTTTGTCATCAACTAATCCAACCCAAAACCCTTTATCGTTGGATAAGTAATCCTGACAGTTCTACGCATCACAGCTATCCTCTCTTTCGATGTCCACTAAAAAAATTGCTGTCTCTACTCTGTGGCAGATCGCGAGCCAGGCTGTGATGGCGGGGCTGAGCGCAGTCTCGGTGAAGTTTGTCGCGATGGGGCTCAGTAAGGAGCTTGCCGGGTCGTACAACTCTGCGTATGGGTACCTTCAGCTCTTCGCTATCCTCGCGGACTTCGGGCTGTACGCTGTTTCCGTGAAAGAAGTGAGCAAGACGAAAGATCAGAGCCGTGTACTCGGCGCTCTCCTCGTCCTCAGGGTGTGTATTACTCTCCTCTCCCTCGGTGGAGCGGTGCTTGTCGCATGGTTCGTGCCTGCATGGCAAGGCACTCCACTCAGGCTCGGCATTACGATTGCGTCGCTCGTTCCATTCTTCACACTTCTGGCAGGAGTGCTACGCACGACGTTCCAAATTTCATTCAAAATGCACCTCGTGTTCATTGCTGAGGTGCTTCAGCGCGTGCTCACGGCGAGTCTCATGGCGTGGTTAATTTTTGCTGGCGTGCGCGGGAGCTCGGATCCGTTCATTTATCAGCTCTTCCTCTGGATCGGAGCGATTGGTGCTTTTCTTCTCTTCCTCATCTCCCTCTTCTTCTCCGAACGCATCCTCCCCGTGCGACCGTGCTTCGATCGTGCGTTGCTCCTACGATTACTGAAAACAGCCACTCCGTACGGCGTTGCATTCCTCTGCATCGCACTCTATCGCCAGTTCGATCTCACGATGATCGCGCTCCTTCGGCCGGACTTCCGCACGCTCAATGCGGAGTATGGCTTCGCACAGCGCATCTCAGAGATGACGTACTTGATCCCGACTTTCCTTCTCAACTCCACACTGCCAGTCCTGAGTGAGCGCAGAGCAAATGGCGAACACACAGCATCACTCCTCGGGAAAACGCTTTTCTTGATTCTCCTCATCGGAGCGACGGCATCACTCTTTTCGTTCTTCTGGAGCAGGCCTCTCATGGAGCTCCTCACCACGTCAGCGTACCTCTCGACTGCACTGTCGCCCGGTGCAGATACCGCTCTTCGCTTCCTGAGCGTACCGATGTTCCTCAACGGTCTCGTGCTCTTCAGCTTCTATACGTTGCTGACAGAACATCGATGGAAACCACTCGTGAGTACGATGCTCGTCGCCGTTGTTTTGTCGGTTGTCAGTAATCTCTTTCTCATTCCTGCGTACGGCTACGTTGGTGCGATCGTGACGTCGATGATCGTGCATGCATTCCTCGTTCTCACACTTTTCCCTCGTGCACTCGCGATCTTGCCCGTGTCGTTCTCGGGGCGTTCTTTCTTCACTCTGGCTGGCTTCACCTTCATCCTGGGGGTCGCGCTCTTCCTCTCACGTCCGTTTCTGCTCTCAGAACTGGAGACAGTAGTGGCGTGTGCGCTGGGAGTTCTCTTCTTGGCGGGGCTTGCGTGGGTACTACGGGTGCAGAAGATTGTGCGGGGGTAAGACCGGTGCTGTGTTGCTTGGCTCCGTCGCCTCACTCCGGCGCTGATGCGCCACCTCTCTCCTAAAAAAGGAGAGAGGAATCTAAGGAGTGCATGAACCAAGCATTCTTGTCATCAAAACAGAGCTCCCCTCTCCCCTGAAGGGAGAGGAGGGGGTGAGGAGGCGCATGAGTTTTTATGTCTTTGTTAGCGCTTTCATTGCCTAAAACTCAAAACAATGCTATAATTATCAGAAATATCCACACAAATCACTATGAAACTCTCTCGGGTCGGTAAACAGCTCGTTGGTGCGGCGATCGGCATGACGCTCGCAACTGTTCTCTATATGGGCTTAGAACAGATGTCACTTACGAGCTCTGGCATGAAGGCGTACTTGGTGAGTCCGGGGCAGAATATCGCGGAGAGCGCCGGTGAAGTTCGCGTGAATGATACGACTGCCGATAGTACGACGATTGGTCGCCTCACACGCTTCGCGTCGACGGTAGCGACCCAACTGAAGACCAAAGATTCTACGAGTACGTCTCTCGATACTCGCGTCCAAGCTCGCAAGGAAGCTCGCATGGTAGATGCAGGTCAGATTTCTGCCCTCGCCAATGCCGTGGAGTATCCGAATGTCGTGACGGAGGTCACGCAGCGTGAGCGCCTTGCACTCCGCGCCGCCCGTGCGGTGGTCGATCACGCCGGTGCTCCGGTGTACGTACCGAATCCGAATGTCGTTGAAGTTCCTGCTTCTGTGACCAAGGCATCCGAGACGAAAGACTTCAAGGACTTCAAAGGATTCAAGCCCGTCGAGATGGTGACGCCACCACAGGTACTACCTCCGGTACAGAGTGTACCTGCGCCTGTACCACCTGCTCCGGCCCCTGCCCCCGTGCAGGTGTCGCCAACGACGATTACTCCTATCGTGACGAATCCAGTTCCTGTACCGGTTGTGACCGTTACTCCTCCGACAGTGCCGGCGCCTCCCGTCATTGCTCCCCCTGTTGTTTCACAGAAACCACCGTCGAAGGACTTGCCTGATTCCGGTCTCGGACTGAACCTGCTCATCGCTCTGTCTCTTCTTACATCTCTCGGTATCGTTCGACCAGATCTTCCTCGGCGCGTCATTGCATCTCTCCGTCACTCTTCCTAGAGTGTTCCGTGATGATCGTGTGGTACATCCTCTTCGGGCTCACAGGACTTGCCTTCGGTAGTTTTGGGAATGTTCTTCTACATCGGATCAAGACGGGGGAGTCGATCCGTGGACGGTCGCACTGTGTGCACTGCAGAAAAACTTTGCAGGCTCGCGACCTCATCCCACTCTGGAGTTACCTCGTTTTACAGGGGAAGTGTCGTGCGTGTCATGCATCCATTTCCGCTCGGTATCCGCTCGTGGAGCTGGGCGGGTTTTTGACCTTCCTCCTCGGGTATTGGCTCCATTCGTCGGATCCGCTCCTCGGGTTCTTCACGGCGTTTTCGCTCTATTTTCTTTTCCTCATCGCCGTCTTCGATGCCGAGCACAAGCTGATCCCCGATGTCCTGACGATCCTCCTCGCACTCTCGGCCGGCGCATTGACATTCTTCTCCGAGTCTCTCGTCTCGGGGGTGCTCGGGGCTTGCATCGCACTCGTGTGGTTCGGTGGTCAGTGGGTGGTGACGAGGGGGAGGGCAATCGGCACGGGTGATATCTTCCTCGGGTGCGCACTCGGGCTACTTCTCGGTCTGCAGGCGACAGTATCGATGATCATCCTCAGCTACATCGTGGGTGCATTCATCGTTCTCATCGGGATTGGCATCGGTCAAATTTCAAGGCATCAGAGCACTATTGCCTTCGGCCCTTTCATGGCGATCGCTGGCGTCTTATCTCTCCTCGGTGTTGGGGAGATGTACTGGAGGATGGTTTTTGGGGGGTAGGAGAGATACAGAAGTATCGAAGTGTTGTATTCTTTCTCCATGAAGATCGTTGCACAGAATCGGCGGGCAAAGTTCGATTACGATATTACGGAGACGATGTCGGCAGGCATTCAGCTCACAGGGCAGGAGGTGAAGTCTTGCAGACTTGGGCAGATCAGCTTAGCGGGGAGTTACATTTCCTTCCTCGGAGGTCGGCCCATCCTCAAGCAAGCCAAGATCAGTCCGTACAAATTTGCGAGCGGGCTTGAGGGATACGATCCGGGGCACGATCGACTTCTCCTCATCAAGAAAGCAGAAATGGCGCGCCTCGAATCGGCACAAGCTGAGAAGGGTGTCACGATCATTCCGCTCGAAGTCCACGCGGGGAAATTTATTAAGGTTCTCTTCGGCATCGCGAAGGGCAGGAAGACGATCGATAAACGGCAGAGGATCAAGGAGCGCGAGGTGGGGAGAAGGATGAGGCAAGGACTTGAGTGAAAAAGTGGAAAGTGCGGTAAGTGCGAAAGTAAAAAATGATCGTTGCAAGAATTAAGCTAGAATGCTGATGAGATTCTTATACTTTCAACTTATTCACTTTCCACTTTCGCACTTTCTTGTCCCTCCTCCCTCCCCAGATCCAGAAGGCTATCGAAGAATTCAGTAAGCTCCCGGGCATTGGGCCCAAGAGTGCGGAACGCCTTACGTTTCATTTGCTCCGGAGTAGCAAAGCAACGCCGGAGGGTCTTGGGAATGCGTTGATTGCCCTCAAGAACGAACTCAAATATTGCAAAGGATGTCAGATGATCACACTTGAAGAAACGTGTGCGGTGTGCAGAGACAGCGCGCGGGATGCTGAGACTGTGCTCGTCGTCGAGGAACCGCTCGAAGTCGTCGCATTTGAGAAGGCAGGATACAAAGGGCTCTATCACGTGCTTCACGGTGTGCTCTCGCCGATCGATGGAATGGGTCCGGAACAATTAAAATTGAAGGAACTTGTTGATCGATGTCAGAACGGCGGTATCAAAGAAGTGATCATCGCGACGAACTTGGACGTGGAAGGTGAGGCGACATCGTCCTTTATCAAGCAGAAGCTCACAGGCTTGGTCCCGACGATTACACGCCTCGCGCATGGTCTACCCATGGGTGCTGACATCGAGTTCGCCGATCAGACAACGCTCAAGGAAGCGATTAGTGGGAGGAGGGGGGCGTAG
>CAZDQZ010000006.1:0-14967 GCA_964507835.1 uncultured Candidatus Peribacteria bacterium
ATTTCTCTACTGACGAAGTCTCGGTCTCTACCGTACTTGAGGCGACTAAGTTGCTTGTAGGCTTCGATGGCTTTCTCGTCCTTCACGTAGCGTGTGTCCAGCCAGGGCTTCGGGACTTCGATGGAGAAGGGCTGACTCGGCTGACTATCGATAGAGAGTTTCATGACGCCTTTGAAGGCATCAAGGTTCACGAGGTCAGATTCCGAGAACACAGGGCGCATTTCCTTCGCGCAGAACTCGGCGTCCTGCGGACCGATTTTGTAGAACATCATTGTTCCGACGTTGCCGAAGACGGCACCCTTGAGCTTCACAGAGCCGGAGAGCTTACTGTCTTTCTCCAGCTGATCTAAGTACTGGTGTGCGATGACGAGCCCGAGGCGGTACTTACGCGCTTCAGAGAGGATCGATTCGATGGAGTCTGTCACGTAGTTCTGGAATTCGTCGATGTACAGGAAGAAGTCCTTGCGTACCGAGGCGGCTTCACGCTGTCTGCGCATGGCGGCTACCTGGATCTTGTTCACGATGATCATACCGAGCAACTTGCTGTTGATGTCACCGATGAGACCTTTGGAGAGGTTCATGAGGAGGATCTTGCTTCCGTTCATGATGTCCGTGAAGTCGAACGAGCTCTTCGTCTGTCCGACGATATTGCGGATGAGCGTGTTCGTCGTGAACTGACCGAACTTCGCCGCGAAGTACGGAATCATTTCTTGCTTTTCACGTTGTCCTGTCTGCGCCATCTGCTTGTCCCAGAAGGACTTCACGATGGGGTTCTTCACGCGGGCGACTTTGTACTTGCCCCACTCGTCGTCCGTGAAGAGGCGTACGAGGTCGGTAATCGCGCCACCCTCCTCTTCATCGGCCATGAGGGTGAGACAGCCGTTGCGGAAGTAGTCTTGGATGCGCGGTCCGAAGATCTCTTCACCGAACATCTTTGTCATCATGTTCATTGCGTCGAGAGCGATGAGGTCGCGCTCTTCATCGGTCTTGCCCTCGAGCATGTTGAGGCCCATCGGGCGCTCGGTGTCGGCGGGGTTGAAGTAGATGATGTCATCGGCACGACTCCGAGGGATGTACGGGAAAAGGTCTTCTACCAGCGATCCGTGCGGATCGACGACACAGATACCTTTGCCATTGTTGAAGTCCTGCCGAGCCATGATTTGGATGATCGATGATTTACCGGTACCCGTCTGACCGATGACGTAGAAGTGACGGAAGCGGTCATCATTCTTGATGAAGAGCTTGCGTCGATCTCCTCTAAACGTGTTGTAGCCAAGAAAGAGTCCTTCATCGGGAACATTCTTCGGAGCAGCGGCAACTTTGAAGCTCTGCCACTTGATGTTTTGGACCTTGTTGTACTTGATATTCGGGAAGTGCATGATGCTCGCAAGCTCTGACGTGCCGAGGATGCATCGCCTCCAGAGGAGTGTCTGCAAGAGTGTTCTGCGTGGTGATCTGCGGATGAAGCCGTCGATGAGATGAGGTTCTGAGTGGTATTTGGACTGTACGAAGTGATTCCCGCGGATATCGTTGAACTGCGAGAAGGCACTCGCGACACTCGAGAGATTGAGCTCAGCTCTCTGCCGATCGTCTGCGGAGCTTACGAGGCGAATCACAACGTCGAACCCGGGGGAGTTGGCTTTCTCATCGATCGCTTTACTAAGTTCTTCCACTTGTTGAGACACTCGTTCGCTTCCACCGAGGTTCTTGTCTTTGTCATCGCTCGAGAGAAGATCGATGATCGTGACGATCCACGAGAGTGGGTTCCACCACGAGAACTTCTCGTGACCTTTCTTTGGATTGATGATTTGCTGTGCCTTCTTCTGTAGTGACTTCTGCCAGCCGGTCTTCGCATGCCGGATGACGACTTGGACTGCCGCTCCCTCGCTCTGATTTAGCTTACTGAATGCGTTCGTGATGGCGTTGTACGGATCACTCTTGATCTGGTTGTACGTCTTGAAGGGCAGGGTGAATTCTTTGCCTGGGCGTAGGTATTTGCAGGCTGTTACAGAGTCCTTCGTGAAGATGTTGTAGTCTTCCACGATGTCGATGACGGCATCAGGGTAGAATGACGTGATTTGCTTCTCGACGAGCGAGACGATACTCCGCGGTACGACGACGAAGGTGAGGATCTCTCCGCCCAGTGCTGCGTATTCGAAGGAGAGGAAGTGTGTCCCTTTCCACTTCCGTTTGATACCGGAGACCTGAATGCTGAAGAGTGTCTGGAAGAGATGGTCCATGATGCCAAGCACGTCCTTGAATGTTTTGCCGGTTGAGAATTGTTCTGACTCCTGCTCTTTATCTTCCTTGCTCTCTTTCTTCGGCATGAGGATCTGCATGAAGACCAGCTGACGCTCGCGCTTCCAGTCATGCGCAAGTCTCAGGAACCATAGCGTTGCTTGGAGGATACCGTAGAGCCCTGCAACGATAGCGATGAGAGTGATGAGATTATTCATGAGGTGATGCGTTCACTGATTGCAGAATGTCGTCAGTACTAGTGTGCACTGAGAATACGAAAGTTTCCTTTTATTCTAGCACAAAAAGGCGTTTTTTTGAAGTGAATTCATGGATGCAATAGTCGTAGCGTCAACACTGTTGGTACGATTTTGCATGCCAAATGAACGATTTTCGGTTCGGTTGTGGAACCTGATTCCTTACGCTTTCGGCTGTAGCAAGCGCTCGACCATCTCGACGAGTGCCTTGATTGTCATGTCTTTCTTTACGAAGTAATCCTTCACTCCGAGTTTCATCCCACGCTCGCGGTTCGCTTGATCCTCGAAGTTCGTGAGAATGACGATCGGGAACGTGCGCTTTTCGACGGGGAGTTGCTCGAGGACACCGAAGCCATCGATCACGGGCATATTGAGATCGAGGAGCAGGAGATCGGGTGGATCGGACGCAATGTAATCAAGCGTCTCACGACCGTTGACGGCCGTTCTGATCTGGTACAGACCTTTATCGAGTTTCCGCAAATACAGGTCACGGAGTACAGTGTCATCTTCTGCGACAATGATTTTTGGTTGAGCCATTAAGACACATTCTACCAGAACTGGTCCACATTTACTAGTGATCTTCTACTCATTCACCATTGAGTCCACTCAACAAAAAAATCCCGTACCGAGCAGAACTCAGTACGGGAGTGGGCTTCTGGATTAGAATCCAATGCGGACGTATTCCGTGATTTTGGCAGTACCAAGCATCTTTTCGACTGTCTGATCAGGGTTCTTCACGAATGGTTGTGTGAGGAGAGCATTCTCTTCACGGAACTTCTTTTCTTTGCCAAGCATGATCTTCTCGAGGATCTCCGGTGGCTTCTTGTCCCCCTTCATTTGCTCTTTCCAAATCTCCTTCTCTTTGACGATAGCATCTTCGGAGACTTCAGATGGACGGACGAAGCTCGGGTTCATGGCTGCACCATGCATGGCGACGTCACTTGCCTGCTCTTTCGTTCCACCGTCGAGACCGACGATGACACCGATTTTGCGGTTGCTGTGGACGTAGCTTCCGATGGTCTGAGCGCTGACTTCTTTCGTGTCGCCGAGAGAAATATTTTCACCGAGTTCAAGAACTGCGGCAGGCACTTTCTCAGTAGCGTATGTATCGAATGATGCCTTTCCCTTCGCGAGAAGATGATCGGCGAGGTCTTGTCCAATGGACACGAAGCGATCGGAGCGCGCGACGAAGTCGGTTTCGCACTTGATTTGGACGAGAGCAGCCTTTGCACCAGAGACGGCGATGAAGATTGCTCCTTCGCTCTGAGCGCGGTCAGACTTCTTCACTGCTTGCGCCTTTCCTCGCTTGCGGAGGATTTCGATCGCAGTGTCTTCGTTGCCTTTGGCTTCTTCGAGGGCATTTTTTGCATCGAGGATCCCTACACCTGTGCGTGCTCTGAGAGCGGCAACAGCGGAGGCGGAGATGGTAGTCATAGAATGAGTTGGTAGTGAGTAGTTGGTAGTAGGTAGTCGTACGTCAGGAGTATTCCTTACATTATTCTTCATCATTCTTTGCCTTCGAGTCGGAGAGCTCGCTTTCGATCGTGCCGAGGATGCACGTAATGGATTTCACGGCATCGTCATTGCAGGGGATAAATACTTTGAAGTCATCGGGATCAGCATTGCTGTCACACATGCCGTAGACGGGGATACCGAGCTTCTTGGCCTCGAGCACGGCGACGCGATCGCGGACGGCATCGACGACGAACACAGCATCCGGGAGACCCTTCATCGTGGCCACACCGGCGAAACCTGTATCGAGTTTGGCAAGTTCTTTGCGGAGGACCACTTGTTCTTTCTTCGTGTATTTCTCGACATCACCCGTACGGAAGGACTGCTGGAGATCGAGGTAGTACTTGATGCGGTTCTTGATCGTGGACCAGTTGGTGAGCAGACCCGGCACCCACTTGCTCGTGACGACTGGCTGACTGAGAGCCTTGCTAATCTGTTCGATCGGTGCGAGAGCTTGGAGCTTCGTGGAGACGAAGAGGATCGTCTTGCCGGATTTCTGCATCGACTTGAGTTCACTGACGACTCTGACGAGTGCAGTGTGCGTCTTCTCGAGGTCGAAGATGTGTACACCTCGGCGGACACCGAAGAGGTACGGTTTCATCTTGGGGTTCCACTTTTCGTTGCGGTGGCCGAAGTGGCAGGCGTTCGTGACGAGGTCCTTGGTAGAGGGGATCATGGGATGGGGGGGGTAGGGTTGGGGTTGGGGATGGAGTGAGGGCAGAAAAGGCAGTAAGGGCAGGAAGGTAATTAGTCACAAGTCATAAGTCATAAGTACATTCTGATTCGTAATTCTTCTCAAGTCACGCATAACTTTCTCACGGTTTCATGCCAGTGATGCAGAGTCCTTGGGGTCTACTCTCTCACGTCTTCTCGTTCGTGTGCGGAGGATTTCTTTGGGATCACCCTTCGATGTGCCACTCCGTGGCGTACTCAGGGTGGTCCTTCGGACCAGGACCGCGACGATCGGTGAGGGAGGAAATACTGTAAACTAGGGACTTTATACAGTTTTTTTTCGTACTCTGCAAGTTACTGTAGTCTTTGCAGGAGCTCGCTGATCGTCACCCTCTCCTGCTTCAGCGTATCTCGATCTCTGATCGTCACTGTGTCTACTTCGCCCTGCGCAGGATCTTCGCCGAGTGTGCCGAAGTCGACCGTGATGCACTTGGGTGTGCCGATTTCATCCTGTCTGCGGTAACGCTTACCGATGGATCCAGTGACGTCGAAATCAACCGTGAGATCGGTTCCTTGTATCAATTTGTTGTACAATTCTTTGGCTTTCTGGATAAGATGTTCCTTCTTACTGAGCGGTAGAATTGCAATGTCGATGGGTGCGACCTTGGGCGTGAACTTCATGATGGTGCGGACGTCGTCTTCTGCGACTTTTTCCTCCGCGTACGCATCGAGCATGACGGCGAGCGTGATGCGGTCAGACCCGAAGGACGGTTCCATGACGTGTGGAATGATCTTCCTCTTCGGATCATCGGGATCGGTGTAGGTGAGTTCTTTGCCACTAAACTCGGTGTGTTGCTTGAGGTCGTAATCCGTGCGGTAGGCAGCAGCAGCGCAGAGCTCCCCCCAGCCCCATGGGAACTTGTACTCGATGTCTGTCGTTCCTTTGGAGTAGTGTGAGAGTTCGTCCTTCTCATGGTCGCGGAAGCGCAGGTTCTCCGGCTTCATACCAAGCGTATCGACGAGGAAGCTCATACTCGCTTGCTTCCACTCTGCGAAAATGTCTTCCCATCGCTGTTTCTCGGGATCGAAGAAGTATTCGATCTCCATCTGCTCGAATTCACGCGTGCGGAAGGTGAAGTTGCCCGGCGTGATCTCGTTCCGGAATGCTTTGCCGATTTGCCCGACACCGAAGGGGAGTCGCATGCGTGATGTCTCCACAACATTCTTGAAGTTCACGAAGATGCCCTGGGCCGTTTCCGGTCGCATGTAGACGAGGGCAGCATCTTCTTCGACGACTCCTTGGTGCGTCTTGAACATGAGGTTGAACTTCTTGGCTTCCGTCCATGCAAATTTCCCACAGCTCGGACAGGGGATTTTCTCTGCGAGCAACATCGGTTGCACTTGTTCGATCTTCAGTACGGCGACAGCCTCCACCCCCAATTTCTCTTCGAGGAGCTTGTCTCCGCGGTACCGCTGTCGACAGTTCTTGCAGTCGACGAGAGGATCACTGAAGGAGCTCACATGTCCTGATGCTTCCCACACGCGGGGATTCATGAGGATGCCCGAATCCAAGCCGACCATGTCCATGCGTCCTCTGATGAACGTCTTCCACCAGAGTTTCTTGATGCGATTCTTCAGCTCAACACCGAGTGGTCCGTAGTCCCACGTGTTCGCGAGGCCTCCGTAGATTTCTGAGCCGGGGAAGATGAATCCTCTGCGCTTGCTGAGAGAGACGAGTTGATCGAGGGTGGGGGAGGGCATAGGATGGCGGTTTACTGGTTTGGTGGTTTGGTAGTTTACTAGTTTCTTCTGTAAACCAGTAAACCAGTAAACAAGTAAACCAGCAAACGATGTTCGTTTATTCTTGCAACGGACATTATCTGAGGAGACGAGTGAGTTCCTCAGACGTCGCGCTAAGGAGCGTCTGTAGTGCTGTTCCCTTCCCGTCGATCAGGACGAATGTGTGTTGTTGCACGACGCCGTAGCGTTTCCTCAGATCAAGAGATGCGTCATAGTCCACTCGGTACGTATTGAATGTTGGCGTTCCTGCATTGTAGAGAGCCTTGAGATCATTGTCCGATTGCTTGCAAGACGGGCACCAGGAAGCATGGAAGAAGAGGAGCGATGTCTCGCCATTGCCGATGATGCCATCGGCGTATGCGAGGTACGCTGTTTTCTGAGATGGTTTCTGTTCTACAGCTACCGTACTGCTCGAAAGTGAAGAGAGTGACGTAGTGCTTGACGACATCGAATCTGCGTCCGTGCCCGGAGCTTCTGTGAGTTCATCTGCCATTGTTTTCTCTGAGGACGACAGCGAAGACGTTAGCTCAGTCACATCACTGACGATGAGATCGTCGGTGTCTGACTCGACCGGTACTTTTGGGATGAGTGACGAGTACGCTGTGAGAGAGCCGGCGAGTGCGAGGATGGCGATGACGACGACAGAGAGTTTTTTCATGGGTGGTGGGGAATGTGCGCGGATGATATACCGATTGCTTGAGGAAAGTACAACGTACAGTCGATCGTGGGATCCCCCTCTGTCATCGATAGGAATTTTCGTGTTTCTATGGTATAATCTGAAGATTTCCTGCGCTCCATCATGCAGTTTCTCGTAGCCGCCGGCGTCATCATTGCGACGATCGCGCTCATCCGCATCTGGACGGGAGCCTTGAATGTGAAGGCAGTGGAAGAGGAGTCGCTCTCCGCGATCGAGCGATCACAGCCATATCTACCCAAGATCGGCGCCATTCTTTTCTCCATTATCGTCGCGACGGTACTGTTTGTTCTGTCTCTTCGATATGGCAAGAATACGTCGTTAGAGTCTCTCACAGGATCATCAGCTGTTTTCCGGACGTTCATTGTCTTCGCTGGCATTAGCGCATTTGGACTCTTCGATCAGTTTCGGTGGCATGGGTCTGTGGATCGATACAAGTACTTCTACGCATTCGTCCTTGGCACACTCGTCACGTGGATCCTCATTGCGTTCAAACGTTCTTTCTTCGAGACGGGGGTCGGTCAGGATCCATTCCTCATGGCACTCGGTGTCACGTGCGTTGTCATCGGATGGAGGTTCCTCTTCGGTCCTTGGACGGCGTCCATCAAGTGCACGGTGCTTGGGACGTTCATCTTCTGGGTGAGCTACGCCATCCTCCGGTTTGAATCCAGGGATCAGCTCCTCGCGACTGCGATCGCCGCCGTCGTTGCGTTGATCCCTGTGTTCATCTGGTGTTGGTTATTCCTTCGGTACCATCGTCAGAGACTCCCGATCGTTCTGCTCGCGTTCTTCGCAGGCATGCTCTCGACAGTGCCGATCTTGTTCTACAACCAGCTCACGATTCGTGGCATCGAAATGAACTTCTTCCTCTTCAAAGTTGTCCCCATCAGCTTCGGATCATCGTCCAAGGATTTCGTCGCGCAGAGCGTCTTTAGTGCGACGACAGGTACGACGTCCATTCTTCTCTCGACACTCGTGACCTATCTCATCGTCGGTGTCATCGAGGAGGTGGCCAAGTACTGGGTACTCCGTCACAGTAGCAAGGAGTTCTTCCGTAGTATCGATGACGTCCTTCAGCTCGCCATCATCGTGGCACTCGGGTTCGCCTTCGCCGAGAATCTCGCGAATCCCACGTACTTCGTTGGCTTCGTTCAGCAGTACCTGCTCCGTCCCGCCTCTCCGATGTGGGGACCGTTCATTGGTGCCGTCGTCGGACGTGGTGTGCTCACGACGATGGTGCACGTTCTCTCCACTGGTGTCCTTGGCTACTTTGCCGGTCTCGCGTTTTTTGCATCACCGGTGATCCGTGATCAGTTCAGTCGAGGCAAGGCACATCCTGTGTTCGAGTCGATCCACCGCCTCCTGTCACTCAGGACGGAGCATATCTACGCTCGGACAATGCTGATGTTCGGTGTGGGCCTCTCCATCATCATCCACGGCTTCTTCGATTTCACGGTGTCCATCGCTGAAGTCATCCCGGGGAATCCGACGACACTCGGTCAGCTCTTCGGTGCTCCTCCCGAGTCATTCTTGCAGGGGATTGCTATCGTTCTGCTCCCTGCAGTGCTCTATATCGTCGGAGGTTTCTGGTTGCTCGCATGGCTCTTCGAGCGAACGGAGAATATGAAGGAGTACGGATACATCGTGGATACACAGGCAGTCATTTCGTAGGTGCTTGAGAGAGTCATCGCATCATTTTGTCGTGATTCTCGGTAACTTTCTCTTGCTCTCTTCGTCATTTGTCCGACTGGCTGATAGCACAGGTTCTCTGAGAGAGCTACGATACGATCCACGGTTCCCCCACTGACTCCATGAAGCACTCCACAAGGATGTATTCTCTCGTCGTTCTCACACTTCTCATCGTTCCATCCTTTGCGTTCGCGAGGACTGCATCCGAGGTTGTGAATAAGGACGCAGAGACAGTGTCACGCGCGTCGTTCATCAGTTGGTCTGTCGATGTCCTCGGTTTTAGTAAAGATGATGCATCCTGCACTCTGCCATATTCGCGGTACCCTCGTGGGATGAAGGCGACATTCTGCAGAGCGCAGATGCAGGGCGTCCTCGGTCTATTCTCCGGTGGTAAGAAGTACACACTCGGTCAGCCCATCACGAGAGGGGAAGCCCTCCTCGTTCTTTCGACGTTCCTACAGAAGTCTGAAGATGCAGATGTGCATGCATTCGAAGATGTGAAATCTGATGCCGACATATTGGCAGTCAAGAACGCAATCGCTCTGCACTGGCTTGCTCCTGCACGCATTGATTCCTTCGGCGTATCTCGGCTACTCACAGGCGCCGAAGCACTTTCGATGCTTCAGGCAACACAGCAAGGTCCTGGTCGTGTCCGCGTTCTCAAGAGAGTGACGATTTCCACGGATGGATCGACGACTGATTCGGTGCTACCGAAGCAGGACTTGCTCATCAGTCTCTGGCAACTCCTCCAGCGCGACTACCTCAGGAAAGAGAACATCAGCGAGGAGGAGGCAGCCTACAAAGCTGCTGAGGCCATCGTGAGCTCCGTTGGCGATCCATACACAAATTTCTTCCGTCCGAGCAGTGCAAGTAACTTCCAGCAACAGCTCAAGGGTGAGGTCACGGGCATCGGTGCGCACATTGAGGAGAAGTCGGGGTCGATTATCGTCGTGTCTCCGATCCCCGGTTCTCCCGCTGATCGCGCGGGAATTCAGACTGGCGATGAAATCGTCGAGGCTGATGGCCACTCGCTCGCGGGACTCGGTGTCGACAAGGCAGTGCAGTTCATCCGTGGTCCGAGTGGGACGACGGCCAATTTGAAAATTCGACGGAGTGGGATCGATATTTCCGTCTCGGTTGTCCGTGCACTCGTGACGATTCCTGAGATTGATCTTTCCTGGCAGGGAGATATCGCAGTGCTACAGCTCATGCAGTTCGGCGAGACGACATCGAAGAAGATCCGCGACATCTTCACGGACATCGCGAAGAAAAACCCTCGTGGCGTCATCCTCGATCTCAGGAACAACGGTGGCGGTCTACTGACCGCTGCTGATCTCGTCGTCAGCAATTTCCTCCCTCGTGGTTCTGTCGTTGCGAATGTCCATGGCATTCATGAGACGACGCAGGAGATCACGCAGGATGATCCCACCCTCGATCCAAAGACGAAGGTCGTCGTCCTCGTGAATAAGGGATCTGCGAGTGCCTCGGAGATCGTCGCTGGAGCGCTCCAAGATGCCAAGCGCGCTACCATCGTCGGTACGGTCACCTTCGGCAAGGGCACGGTACAGGAGGTGCTGAACTTCCCCGGAGGTGAAGCACTCAAGATGACGATCGCAGAATGGATGACGCCTCTGAAACGCAAGATCGATGGCATCGGCGTGAAGCCCGACATCGTGGTCGATGGTGATGATCGCGACGCGCCGTTGCGTCGTGCGTTGGATATTTTGCGATAGGCTTTGAGCTTTGAGCGATGAGCTTTGAGTAGAACAGCATTGATATCCCATGGTATCATTTTGCTCATAGCTCATCACTCATAGCCCATAGCTCCTCCTCGTCTCATCCTCGCATCTGCTAGCCCACAAAGAAAAACTTTGCTCAGTGGCTTGGGTTTAAGCTTCGAGGTTATCCCTAGCTCTGTTCTTGAACATGAACATCCAGAGTGGACTCCGGTGAAACGCTCTGTCGAACTCGCACGTCTGAAGGCTTTGGATATTTCTGAAAAGAATCCAGGAGCGGTGGTTATCGGTTGCGACACGCTGGTTGTTTCAGAGAAGGGGGAGTTACTCGAGAAGCCAAAAGATGAAAGCGAAGCAGAAGCGATGATCCGCGCGCATAGTGGAGCGACGTCGCTTGTGCACTCCGCTCTTTGCATTGTCGATGCCAAGGGCAAGCTTCACGAAGGCGTGTCGTCGTCGACGGTCACTTTCAAAGAGCTCTCTGAGGAGGAGATCGCGTGGTGGATCGGGACGGGTCTCTGGCATGGTCGCTCGGGAGGCTTTCAGATCGATGGACCGGGGCAACTCATGATTTCGCGTATCGACGGGGATTGGACGAGTATTGTGGGATTACCAGTGTTTTTGCTGGGGGAATTGCTCGAAAAAACTGGCGTGCGCGTGTCATCACGATGACTTTGATGAACAACCGTGAAAGATAGCGATCTTCCGCTACGGTTGATTTACATGTTCGAGTAGAACTGGTTCTTCTTGCGATCGGCGCGGAATTCTTCACGCTTGAGGGCCTTGATGCGCTGAAGACGACGGGTCGTCGTGCGCTTGTGCGTCTTGCGAGAGCGGAGAACAGGGGTCAGACGAGTTTCCTGGAACTGCTTCTTGAAGCGGCCCTGTAGTCGTTCGTTACTTTCTTCGCCTTTTCGGATAGCGATAACAGTCATAGTGCAGACAGGGTAGGGGAGAGTGGCAGTGGATGCAAGCCCTTTGGAGCGTATATCGAATGTCGTATGTCGAATATCGTCAGTCATCGAGCTCTTGAATATGGATGTTCATCATTCGACATACGATATACGACATTCGATATACGCCGTTGCTACCTCCTCTCCTCATGCTTCGTAAGCACATCCGGCCAGGCAATGAGTGGAGAAATGTTTGGTGTGTCTTTCTCCATCTCTAGGGCCTCCGTGATGCGCTTGGCCAGCTGGACATTCGTGATGAGGGCAATGCCACGATCGATACTGATTCTGCGCATGAAGTAGCCATCGGTCTTCTCGTTCTTCGTGGAGTGTTGCGGGATGTTGATGACGCAGTCGATCCGTTTCGTCTCCAGGTACTCTTTGATATTCGGGCTCCTCGGTTCAGAGATTTTAAAGAGCTGGGTGCTCGGGATGTTCCGTGACATGAGGAATTCATGTGTGCGAGCGGTCGCATAGAAGTTGAAGCCGAGCCTGTGGAGTGCTTCGATCGTCGGGAGGAGCTCGATCTTGTCCTCCAGTTTGCCGATCGTGAGGAGGATGTTCTTCCTCGGGGTACTAAATCCGACGGCGCGGAGCGAGAGCATGAGTGCTTGCTCCATCGTGTGTCCGAAGCATGCGACTTCACCGGTACTCGACATCTCTACTCCCAGACGGGGGTCGGCCCCTTTCAGTCGTGTGAAGCTGAACTGTGCCGCCTTCACACCCACGTGATCGAGGTCGAGCGTCTGGTAGCGCACACCCTGCGGAGCTTTGCCGAGGAGAGCTTGCGTCGCGATCTTCGCAAAGTTGACGCCTGTCACCTTGCTCGCGAATGGGAAGCTTCTGCTGGCGCGGAGATTGCACTCGATGACTTTGATGCGATTGTTCTTCGCGAGGAATTGGATATTGAAGGGGCCAGAGATCTTCAGTGCTTCCGCGATCTTCTTCGCGATCACTTTCATGCGTCGGTACGTCTCGATGTTCACGCGCTGTGGTGGGAGGACGATCGTGGCGTCACCCGAGTGTACGCCGGCATTTTCTACGTGTTCGCCGAGGGCGTAGAGGATGAGCTTCCCGTTCTCTGCGACACCGTCGAAGTCGATCTCCTTTGCATTCGTTTCGAATTTGGAGATCACGACCGGTGCTTCCTTACTTACGCTCGTCGCAGCTTCCAAATACTCTTGGAGATCTTCCTCGGTGTGAACGACGGCCATCGCAGCTCCCGAAAGCACGTAGCTTGGACGCACGATGATGGGGTAGCCAACCGACGTCGAAAACTTCTTCGCCGAGGCGAGGTCTGCGAATTCCTTCCACTCGGGTTGATCGACCCCAAGCTCATCCATGAGTTTGCCAAACTTGTGACGATCTTCTGCTTGATCGATGTCCGACGGAGACGTACCGAAGATCGGGATGTTCTCCTTTGCAAGTTTCAGTGCGAGCGAGTTGGGAATCTGTCCCCCCATAGAGACGACGACACCGTTCGGTTTCAGCAGGTCGACGACGTCCATGACACGCTCGAGTGTCAGTTCATCGAAGAAGAGACGATCGCATTCGTCGTAGTCTGTGGAGACGGTCTCCGGATTGCTGTTGATCATCGTGACCTCGTAGCCCTGCGCCATGAGCTCGCGGACGGACTGCACGCAACACCAGTCGAATTCCACGGAGGAACCGATGGAGTACGGTCCACCACCGATGACAAGAGCTTTGGGCTTTGAGCGATGAGCTTTGAGCGATGAGCTTTGAGCGGTGCGCTCTGAGTTTGGATGAGTGCTCACAGCTCTCAGCTCATAGCTCATAGCTTCTCCCGTACTCTCAAAACTCACATCATGCTCTGTGCCGTTATAGGTGAAGTACAGATAGTTCGTCTGCGCGGGGAATTCTCCTGCGAGCGTGTCGATTTGCTTCACGTATGGAGCGATGCCGAGTTCCAATCGTTTCGTCCTCACGTCACGAGCATCGTCGTCGCGGATCATCGCGATTGCTTGGTCAGAGAATCCGCTCTTCTTCGCACGACGGAGGAGTTCCCCTGAGAGTGGGTCGGCCTTCGTCTGAAGGAGTGCATGCTTGATGAGTGCGCACGAACGGATGCGTTCGAGGAACCACAGGTCAATCCCAGTGAGGATGCTGACTTCCTGCGGGCTCCATTCTCCGGCGAGTGCTTCGGCAATCGCGAACATGCGTCTGGGGCTTGGCACTTTCATCTCCGTTTTCAGTTCCTTCTTCTGGAATGCATGTACCACGGGATAGAGCCCCGGTACACCGATGTTGAGCATGCGAAACGCTTTCTGAAGTGCTTCTTCGAATGTCCGACCGATAGCCATGACTTCGCCAACCGATTTCATTTCGGTCGATATTTCTTCGCTGACGAAGTTGAATTTTTGTAGGTCCCATCTCGGCACTTTGATCGCGACGTAGTCGAGTGACGGTTCGAAGTCGGCACACGTTACTTTGGTGATGGAGTTCTTGATCTCTGGGAGCGCGTAGCCGAGTGCGAGCTTCGCTGCGACGAACGCGAGCGGGTAGCCCGTCGCCTTCGATGCGAGTGCGGAACTCCGGCTGAGGCGTGCATTCACTTCGATGACGCGGTACACACGCGTTTTCGGGTGCAGGGCGTACTGAATGTTGCACTCACCGACGATGCCAAGGTGACGAATTACTTTTAGTGCGATGCTACGCAACATGTGGTAATCCGTATTGTCGAGCGTCTGGCTCGGTGCGACGACGATCGATTCTCCCGTATGGATGCCGAGCGGATCGACGTTCTCCATGTTGCACACCGTGATGCAGTTATCCACCGAATCACGCACGACTTCGTACTCCACTTCCTTCCAGCCAGTCAGATCTTCCTCGACGAGGACTTGTGGCGATTCCACAAATGCAACCTTGAGAATTTCTTCGGCCTTTTCTTTGGTATCAGCTCTTCCACTTCCTTTTCCTCCAAGGGCGAAAGCAGCTCGGATCATCACAGGGAGCCCGATGGTATCGAGAGCTTTCTTCGCTTCTTCAAAGGTGGTGCAGGCTACTGACCTTGGAACCGAGACACCGATAGAATTGAGCTCGGCATTGAAGAGTGCCCTGTCTTCTGTTTTCTTGATGGCATCGACCGATGTCCCGAGTACACGGACACCGTACTTCTTGAGGATCCCCAAATCTTCGAGCGCAACACCACAATTAAGCGCTGTTTGCCCTCCGAAGCTGAGTGCGATCGCCTCGGGCTTCTCCTCTATGATGACTTTCTCGACGAACTCAGGCTGAACGGGGAGGAAGTACACGCGGTCAGCCAGCCCCCAGCTCGTCTGGTTCGTGGCGATGTTCGGGTTGATGAGCACGACTCTCTTTCCTTCTTCCTTGAATGCTTTGATCGCCTGCGATCCGGAGTAATCGAACTCACCTGCCTCACCGATTTTGAGAGCACCAGAGCC
>CAZDQZ010000006.1:15067-21551 GCA_964507835.1 uncultured Candidatus Peribacteria bacterium
CCTCCGTACCCTCTTGGGGCACCGGAGTGCCAGTGCTCTTTGCATCTGTCATGTCTGCGGGATGGTAGCGACAAGATCATGACGATGCAAATTGATAATTCAATGGCCACTTGTCTGATACTGCACACTCTCTCCCGGCCAATACGGATGTAATGCGACGACTGAGAGATTGAAGCATGCCTCTATGTTTTTCAATTCTCTTTCGTATGTACTCATCTTTGGCATAGCGACTGTCATACGCTTCAAGAGGTCTCCTTACTTGTCGTGAGTAGAGTGCCTCATGACATCGACTGCGTATATTAAAGACCTCTCGATACAGCCACTGCAGGTCGTCCTTTAGGCCTTGTTTTAGGAAGAGCAAATTTCCATTTGTCTGCTGAGGGTCAAAATGTTGTATTTCATGAAATGCACTATTCAATTCTGGTATAATGCTTTGTGCATAGTATTCCATAGCATTCCGAATGTCAGCATTTTCTAGTTCGAGTGGAATATCACTTGCAGGAATGATTGCGATCACGGAATTTTGTAACGGTAGAACGCTCAGCATATCAATTTCTGAATATCGAAGTGCACCCTCTATTTCATTGCTTCGCTGTACACGGCGAGCTCGTACGAAAGTATCAGTATAGATAGTACTCGTAACACGTGTGCATCTATCCATCTTATCTTTGATGCACTCTTCAGTGGGTCGAATGCTGAAACCAAGAAAGCCGTGAATTTGAATTTTTTCAGTTGTGCTTACGTAGAGGTCTTGTAGGCTTTGGACGAGTCGACTGTTCACATTTAGAACCCCCTCCAACAGAGCGACTCTATTTTCTCGGGAGCTTCCTTGGTCTGTCGATATTTTCTCTGCTTCCTTACAGACTTTAGTCGATTGAGTACTAGATTCTTTCATGGAATAAGAATACAGATGCAGAAAGAAATGTAAACTTTATCATACAAGACATATCTCACTTTTTGTTGTCCTAGAGCCTTAAACTCAGCGTCGATTTCTGGTATACTGATATGAAACACACAAAAAAATGTACATCCAAATCAAACAGTATCGGCTGTATCCGCTTGCGATTCTTCTCACATCACTCGTGTCATCGGTGTACTCACCGGTGTATGCAGAAGAGAAACCATTTGAGCAGGATTTCGTCGTAACCGCGTACTATTCTCCACTCCCCGGCCAGAGTGCGTACTTCCGCGGAAGCTACGAGGAAGATATTGCTTTCAACGGGAAGGGGACGAATGGAGCCGATGGCACAGAGGTCTACACCGGCATGATCGCCGCACCCGATTCGTACGCGTTCGGTACCCGGATTGATCTCCCCGGCCTCGGTGTCGGCACGGTCCACGATCGCGGAGGGCGCATCATCGAGTGGGGGGAGGATATTCACCGCATCGATCTCTGGATGGGCAAAGGTGAAGAAGGCCTCGCACGCGCTCTCGCGTGGGGTGCACGCAGAGTGAAGGGGACTGTGTATCCATCGACTTTCGTCGGTGCTCCCGCTGAATCATTGGCTTTTCACAGCATTCCTGCAGACACCTCGATCCTCGCAAGCTTACCGAAGAGTGATCCACTCGAGATCATGACGCGCGCCAAATTAGGCGAGGCGACGTACGCTGTTCGCTTACTCCAGGAGTCCTTGAAATCAGCAGGCTATTTGAAAGACGGTCCGATGGGTCTCTATGGTCCTGTTACGCAGGAAGCACTCCGTCAGTTCGCATCCGAGTATGGTCTCCCTGGTGATGGGTCCACCGTCACGGCCGAGATCGTCGCGGCACTCTCTGTGTCGCAGAGTCTCGAGAAGAAGAATCTCCCTGACATTGGTGACGGCATCGAGCAGGGGATGACCGGCGGTGATGTGCGTCAGGCGCAGAAGCTCCTCAGGTACCTTGGGTACTACCGCGGTCGTACCGACGGCATCTTCGATCAGGATATGAAGGAAGCTGTTACTGCTCTGCAGATTGCGCACGGCATCGTGAAGGGGGCGACAGATCCGTTCGCCGGGCGCATCGGCCCTGCGACAAGGTCAGCGATCCTCCAGGCATGGAAGGTGAAGGTCGTCTCCGAGAAGGCGAAGCGCGTCGTACTTCGGATGCAGGTGGCCGATTCCGTTCGGACATCATCACTCCCTCAGAAAGTGCTTGCGAAGGGAGACCGTGGCGCCGAAGTGTCTCGTCTCCAGAGATCCCTCCGCGATCTTGGCTATCTCTCGGCGAAGGATGTCACGGGCACGTACGGCACTCGTACGGAGTCAGCGCTCAAGGCATACCAAATCGATCGTGCGATCGTGAAGAAAGATGCAGTGAAGGGTGTGGGTGTCTACGGTCCTGCGACGCGCACGGCACTCCTCAAGGACATAACAGAAAAGTCCTGGCAGAAGGTCAGGGCAGAGGGGGTGCAGAGTGTTTTGTAAATTTTATTGAAACAATTCTGTGATATATCTCACACTTTTGTAGAAAGCGTGTTCAAAAAATCGTCGCTTGTTGGACTCTGCCTATGCATCTCGGCTCGCGTCCGCTGAAAGCGCAAACTTCTCGCTCGCCCTCACTCGCTCGTCGAACAGTGCGCTTTCGTATCGCGTACGCTCATCGGATGCATGACGGCAGAATCCAAAGGCGACAAGTGATTGTTTCAGGAATCATGCACCGAAACTGCTACACTGTTTTCGTGAAAACATTTGTTTCTGTTCTCATCGTTCTCTGTGCATTTCTCTCAGCCACTTCGCTCCACGCGGAGGAGAGTTTTCTCACGCGTCGTGAGGGCTTTCAATTGATCTGGAGGAGCATAAGTCGAGTCGCAGAATCGACCAGACAGAAGCCGTTTTCTGATATTCCGTCTTCTGATCTGGATGCCAAGGAGATCACGTACGCGCTTGCTCGCGGACTTCTCGATGAAGAACCTTCGTTCCGTCCCTCTGCATCACTATCGCCTGCGACGGCACTCCTCTGGATTTTTCGTCTACAGAGCATCGAGCCGATCGATCACGATAATCGCTTCGTAAAAACAGTCCTCGCCGATCCTCCCGACGTTGTTCCTCTCGCACGACGTTTTGGGATCGATTTCGATCCGGAAGCGACGCACATGACGCGTGACGAGCTCATCGACTATATTCGGATCATCACTGCCAAACTCCAGACGGAGGAGCACGAAGTGAGTCTGTACTCCGAGAAGTTCCATGGGAAGGGGACGGCTTTCGGGGAAACGTTCAACATGCATGATCTCACCGCGGCACATCGCACGTTTCCCCATAACACCCTCGTGAAGGTGACAAACATGCAGAATGGCAAGTCCGTGATTGTGCGCATCAATGACAGAGGTCCGTTCGTGAAGGGGCGTGATATGGACTTGAGCCTCGCATCTTTCACGACGATAGCCGATCGCAGTGTGGGCAAGTTCAAAGCACGCTTCGAGCGTCTCGGTGACGAGAGTCTCGTGCGCCGTTGCAAGGACGATCGCTACCAGCGACGCATCACGAAAGATTTCGTCTTGAGCCCAGGGATTCCGCACATGTTCGCGCTGGGCAAGACCCTCTCACTCTCGTCTGATGCATCGTTCGTTGTCCGCAACATGTGGTACCCGGATGGGACGGAGACGGGCTCCCAGACATGGGTAACGAAGGGGGAGTCGTTCGAGATGACTCCGAGCGTCACGGGCATGTACCGCTTCCTGATGGGCACGAAGACCGGTCGTCAGCGTGAGATGCGGATGGAGGTGGTGGACTGTGGCAACGAAAAGTCTTGAAGGCAGAAAGGGCAGGAAGGTTCGTAGGAATACAGCACTCTACATTTTTGCCTTTCCTGCCTTATTTCTACTTTCCTGCCTTCATTGACCTTTTCTCTGTCTCCCAAGCCATTTTTCTGGTATACTAGTAAGATTCTCGTCGTAGAATCAAATATCACACATGCTTGCGATCCTCAGAATCTTCTTCTGGCCAATACTCCTCGGAGTGATTGCGGTGTCATCGTACATTCTGCATTTACCACTCTGGCCGATGTTTTGGTCGTGGTTTACGTCTGAGCCTACAGCATTCGGTTTCGCGACCAAAGTTGCATCGATTCTTCTGGTAGTTGCGCTCTTCCGTTACGCCATCATTCAGGCACGTTTCACCTATGCGTGGATCAAGGGAAAGAAGCTGGTTGCGCTGAAGGTCATCCTCCCACGCAATGATAGCAAGATCGATCAGGAGAAGCGCACTGAGAAGGATTTCAAAGAGAAGATCGCCGCGATGGAACAGCTTTTCCGCGCGCTCAACGAAGTGAAGGATCTCTCGTTCTGGCAGGTTATTCACTTCTGGATCACGCGTTACATCACGATTTCTTTTGAGCTTTATGTTGAAAACGGCCTGATCGCATTCTATGTGCTCTGTCCCAAGGATCTTGCGTCGATCGTCGAGAAGCAGATCACGTCGTTCTACCCCAACGCCGATGTCTCGCCTCGACTCCCGCCCGAGATTTGGCCGAAGGGGATGAAGCTCGTTGCGTACAACATGGTCATGCAGAAGCCATTTTTCTATCCATTGCGCTTCTTCGACAGCATGCAGGAGGATCCGCTCAACGACATTACGAACTCACTCAGTAAGCTTCAGCCGGAGGAGCGCGCTTGCGTGCAAGTGATCCTGACACCCGCATTTTCTGACTCCTGGGCGAAGAAAACGAAGAAGTTTGCTTCGGTGAAGTTTAAAGGCAAGAAGGAAACGTTCTTCGATAAAATTCCAGGGCTGAAAATGCTCGGGGCGATCATCGGTATGTTCGCATCGAGCGATGGTCATACGAATGCTCCCGGCGCTAGCTCCGGAGATTCTTTCGTTCGTATGATTCAACCAGAGGAAGAGCTCTACAAGCGCATGGGGGAGAAGGCAGGAATGTCTGGTTTCCATACGTCTGTGCGCATCCTCGCGTCGGCAAATACATGGGAGCGAGCCAATGACATCGCGAATAACATGCAGGTGTCGTTCAACGTCTTCAAGGACCTCTACGGCAATAACTTCAAGAACAGGCGTGTCTTCGTAAATTTCCTCCCGCATATTCTGAACCAGTACCTTATCTATCCTCTCTGGAAGCGCAGAATCAATGGTTTCTGGCACAAGCGAAATCTCTTGGTGGAGAAAGAACTCGCATCGCTCTATCACTTCCCCGACAGTCGCTACAACACGATCAGCAACATCGAGTGGATCCTCTATAAGTCATTGCCACCTCCACCGAATGCGCCACTCGATGGCATCGTCCTCGGCGTGAATCGGTACCGTGGCGTGGAGACGAAGGTGCGCTTCCGCGACGGTGATCGCACGCGTCATCAGTACATCATCGGTAAATCAGGTTCGGGTAAATCTGCGCTCCTCAACTGGATGGCTCGTCAGGACATCGCAGCTGGAGCCGGTCTCTGCATCGTCGATCCGCACGGTGACCTCATCGAGGATGCTCTCGCCCACACGGTGAAGGAGCGCGCGAAGGACGTCGTCGTCTTCGATCCGTCCGACATGGAGCGTCCGATGGGACTCAATCTTCTCGAGGCCAAGACGCCGGAGGAGAAGGATCGTGCGTCTCTCGACGCCATGGAAATCTTCATCAAGCTCTTCGGAAACGAAATCTTCGGTCCACGTATTCAGCATTACTTCCGTAATGGATGTCTCACGCTCATGGATGATGAAGAGGAAGGTGCGACACTCATCGATGTCCCACGACTCTTCGTCGATGATGAGTTCCAGCGGTACAAGGTGAGCAAGTGCAAGAACGTCGTCGTGCGGAGCTTCTGGGAGAATGAAATCGCGAAGACGGGTGCTCGTGAAAAAGAAGAGATGATCCCGTACTTCTCCGCGAAGTTCGGCCCCTTCATCACGAATACCACGATGCGCAACATCATCGGTCAGCCTAAGTCTGCCTTCAACATCCGTCAGATCATGGATGAGGGCAAGGTCCTTCTCGTGAACTTGAGTAAAGGAAAGATCGGTGACGTGAATGCTCAGTTGCTCGGACTCATCTTCGTCAACAAAGTGAACATGGCCGCGATGTCGCGTGCCGACGTTCCTCAGAAAGATCGCAAACGCTTCTACCTCTACGTCGACGAGTTCCAGAACTTCATCACGGACGCCTTCGCGACGATCCTCTCGGAAGCCCGTAAGTACGAGCTCGGCCTCATCATGGCGCACCAGTACATCGGTCAGCTCGTGGGCAAGACTGAAGCGTACGGACAGGGTGGTACCAAGATGCGCGATGCCGTCTTCGGTAACGTCGGTAGTATCATGAGTTTCAAGATCGGTGCCGAGGATGCCGAGTACATGGCAAAGGAAATGGCTCCGGTCCTCAGTGAACAGGATGTTATCGGCATCCCGAATTTCAACTGTTACGTGAAGCTCAACATCAATAATACGACGTCACGCCCCTTCAGTATGGCAACGTACTACGACGAGTCCGATCGCAATGAGAAGCTCGGTGGACTCATCAAGGAGTACAGTCGTATGAAGTACGGTCGGAAGCGCGCCTTCGTCGATCAGGA
>CAZDQZ010000006.1:21651-24727 GCA_964507835.1 uncultured Candidatus Peribacteria bacterium
GTCGATCAGGAGATCGAGGATAGGATCGGTATCACCAAGGGCTAGTGTATTCAGCTCTAGTATATTTTTGATCGATGATTAATGTCGAGGATGATCACGGTTCTCTTTTGTATGACATAAATCACGCGGTAGTCTCCGACACGTAATCTGCGTTGCCCCTTCAACGCATATCGCAGTGGTTTACCAAATGACTCTGGTGCAATAGTCAGTTTTTCATAGATTGATCGCTCAATGATGTTCTTCTGCTTTGCGGGAATAGACCGTATGGAGAGCGGGTCAAAACTATCGGCGTATTCGATGACGTATGTCATGAGCGGACTTTGGACCAGAATTCCTGGTGGGAAATAGTTTTGGTCATTTTTTCGAGTCGCTTGTCTGCTATTGCACTGAGGCGGAAGTCTTCCTCTATTTCCATCGCAATCTCAACGAGTTCAGAAATTTTTGTCGCAGGTGGCACTTCATCGCGGAGAGCGAGTTGCTTGAGGTAGAGAGCAGTATCTTTTTTCAGGGTGACATTGAAACGAGGTTTTTTCGTTGACATTGAGGTGATGGGAAAGTGTGACACTAGTGTATCAAAGGTGTGACACCTCGTCAATATATTTCTTTCAAGATTCATTGATGATTTGCCTGCTATGATGCTTGTATGGATCGTCTTTGTCGCATGCACCTTTTCTGCACCGGAATCCTCGACTGGTACGCAGTGCATCGGCGTACACTTCCGTGGAGGGATTTGAAGACAAAGAATCTCGATCACAAAGCATATTTGGTGCTGGTTTCCGAAGTGATGCTCCAGCAGACACAGGTCCCGAGGGTCATCATATTGTACAAAAAGTTTATACAAACTTTTCCTCTGATAGAAGACCTTGCGAAGGCATCCAATGCAGAGGTTTTGATCGCGTGGAGAGGCCTTGGATATAACTCCCGAGCACTACGATTACGGGATACGGCGAAGGCAATCGTTTCGCAAAACTGTTTTCCGCGTGAGATGCACGATCTCCAAAAACTCCCTGGCATTGGTCACTACACTGCAGGCGCTATTCGTAACTTCGCCTTCGGTATTCCCACCCCGTGTATTGACGTCAATATCCGTAGAATCCTCCATCGGTTTTTTGTGGGACCGGAGAACGTGGATGGAACGTGGAAGAAGGATGATGCGTACTTGCTGAAGATAGCCGAGGAGGCTCTGGCGACGGTAATGAAGGGTACGGTAGGTGTGGTAGGTGAGGAAGGTGAGGTAGGGAAAGGTATGAATTCAGTTTTCAGACATTCTAAAGTTCTTACCAAACCTACCCAACCTACCTCACTTTGCACTGCGGACTGGCACGCTGCCCTCATGGACTTCGGTTCGCTCGTCTGCACAAAAAATGCCCCCAAATGGGATCTTTTCCCGAAGGATTTGCGCGTGTGCTGCAAGGCGTACGGCAATGACATTGCGAGGACTCCTCGGATTTTGAAGAAGGAACCCGGTCGCATGATGGCGGGCAAATTTATCCCGAATCGAATCTTTCGCGGTAGAATCATAGAAGCACTTCGTGATGCGAAGAAAGGGCTAACCCTAGACCAGATTGGTTCCCAGATTGCCATCGATTGGACCATGAGTGATCACTCATCGTGGCTCAAAGACTTATTGGCCAAACTCAAGAAAGATGGTTTTGTTCGTCAGCAGAGACATAAGTTTGTTCTCTCGTAAAAAAGTACTTTCCACTTTCCACTTTCCACTTTAGACTCATCCTATGCCTTCCCTCTCCGATCTCCGTAAGTCATTCACATTCCAGCGTCAAGCGAAGAAAGTGCAGAACGAGCTCAAGAATATTCACGTCGAAGCAGAAGCACAGGGTGTCAAAGTAACTGTGTCAGCTGCGATGGAAATTATTTCCATCGATATCACACCTGATGTCCCACGGGAGAAGATCCCCTCACTTACCATCGATGCGATGAATCGTGCGATGAAGAAAGCGCAAGTCGTGTCGGCAGAACGCATGCAGGGCATCATGGGTGAGATGGGACTCGGGGCATAGCTCAATGAGAATTGACAATGGAGAATTGATAATTGAGAATCCTTCTGTGAAAAAAATCCTTACCCTCGTTGTCATTCTCTTCGTTTCTGTTTGGTGGTGCATTCGTTCAGTTGGTCCTGTTGATCGTACTGATGCGACCCCCATTCTCGTGCCTATCCAGAGTGGAGATTCGGTTGCGAGAATCGCACTGAAGCTGTCTGAATCAGAGCTCATTCATTCGCAATTTTTCTTCAAAATTGTTGCCAAGTACTCCGGGAAATCTGGTCAACTACAAGCTGGCACATTTGCGCTGAGTAAGGCTCTTTCTGTTTCAGAGATCCTTGATGTCCTTCACACAGGGAAGTCGCAGGAGGCCAAGGTGACGATCCCGGAAGGCTTCACGGTCGCTGACATCGATGCGCTGATGGCGAAGAAGGGTTTCGGGAACCCTGGTGACATCATCGATTGTGCTTTTCGCTGTGATTTCAGCTCATTTGAATTTCTTCCTCCTACGTCGCACGGTACGAGAGAGCAGGGGATTGGTTCCAAACTCGAGGGGTATTTGTTCCCAGAGACGTATGCACTCAGTACTGGAGAATATAACCCCAAGTTTTTCCTCGAGCGCATGCTGGGTGAGTTTCGTAGGCGCATCGTGACTGCGCATGCTGATGCCATCAAGAAGAGTGGGAAGACCTTTGCTGATCTGGTGATCATGGCGTCTCTCATTGAAGAAGAATCTCGCCATGATGAAGAACGAGCCATCGTCTCTGGTATTCTGTGGAAGCGACTAGAAAACAAAGTGGTGCTCGGTGTGGATGCCACGACGAGATACGGCACTCGCAAGAAGACAGAGGCTCTCAGGAAGTCTGATCTGGAAGCTGATTCTCCCTACAACACGCGGAGGAAGCAGGGTCTCCCACCCACGCCCATTGCAAGTCCGAGCGAGTCATCATTCATGGCGTCTCTTGAGCCTACTGCATCACAGTTTTGGTATTATCTGCACGGTACGGATGGCGTCATTCACTACGCTGTGACGGATGAAGAGCACATCAAAAACAAGTACAAGTATTTGAGGTAGA
>CAZDQZ010000007.1:0-14943 GCA_964507835.1 uncultured Candidatus Peribacteria bacterium
GAGAAGGAGGTCACATTTGTATGACTGTAAAATATATATGACATTATAATAAAAATGTGTTATAATAATATGATTGAACACACACAAAAACTATCTACAGGCATGTATTGACGGTCTACGGAAGAAATGTAGACAGAACGCTGACACTATTGCAGGAATAGCATGTGGAGCGCTGTTTGGCTTCGTCTTCATGACGGCTGTCAGTATCTACCACGCCAAACAAGTGGTGAACATTCCACCTCTGGTAGAGACACCCGCAGACATCGTAGAGCCAGTCGCATCCTCGTCATCGGTGTCGATGAGCATCGAGAGTGTGCCAACCATCGAGAATACCAATGCAATCACCGAGAGCAGGTCATCGGTGTCATCGGTATCGTCAGTGGCGGTCCCTGTCGTCTTGAAAGTGAAGCCAAAAACGGTGATCACAGTGCGAAAGCCAGTCGAAAAGACACATCCTGCAGCGGTCTTCAGTGAGCGATCTACCTCCCCAGTCAAAGCATCACTCATCGCCCTCGAAGGGCAAGATCGCTCCTCTGCAAGTTCCTCAAGTTCTGCAGTCACTTCGAGCGAAGTGTCTGACAGTAGCTCACGTACGCAGACGATCGAGAGTTCTTCATCACAGGCATCTCTCTCCGCTTCAAACTCAGTGACGATGTCGAGCTCAGTTTCCGTTTCGTCATCCTCATCAAGTATCTCGTCAACGCCTCCAGAAAGTGCGATAGCTTCAACCGTACATGAAGACTTCCCTGCGTTTGAGCGTGCAGTGTTCCCCGTCTCCAAGACTCCGAACTGGGGAAACATGCATTCTCCGCTGGAGTGGAATAGGGCATACAGGGACATGACAACAGAGGACTTCATACGAGTGCCTCGCTATGACATGAGCACCCTCACGATACCGATGGCGAGCCTCACCTCACCCTTCCGTGAGGAGAATGTCCCCACGATTACCGCGAAGCTCTTCTACTCCACACGCTTCCTCGGCTCGTACGATCTGGATGCTGGGGAGCGCGTTGGCAAGCACACGGGAGTCGATCTCAAGCTTGCGAGAGGGACTCCCATTGGAGCCATCGGTGGTGGACGCGTCGTTAGCGTCAGCCGAACGCAGATTCTCGGCATCCATGTCGTGATCGAACATCGCCTGAAGAACGGAGAGACGTACTTCTCCATCTACGGACACTTCGACAGTACTGCGGTCACCGTGGGGCAGGACGTCGCGCCAGGGCAAGTGATAGGCACCGTCGGTCTCACGGGTAACACATCAGCGCCACACCTGCACCTACAAGTCGATAAGGGCAAAGCAGGAGAGAATCATGTGCCAATTGGCGAAGGAGAAAATAATGCGGGACTGGTAAACCCCATCACATTTATCAACACATGGAGTAGCGGTGGATAAAAAACAGCCCCGCGCGAGCGAGGCTGTATGTCTCTATAATTTGTATAAGCTACTTTTGAACAACGGTATTCGCACTGAGAACACTATCATTGAGTGCGATAAAACCAGTTGGAAGTGCTCCTATGAGGTGACCCTTTTTATCGAGTGAAAGGTATAGACCTTCATGATCTGGATGAACCCAGACGTTCAGGTTATTCCTGTGGTAGTCACCACAGTTTTTAGGGCGGTAGGAGATAACTCTGCCCTGACGACTTTCTACTCTGTCTGTATTCGACTTGATGAGACCAAGAGAGACTTTGCCTGGGTGCTGTACGCATGCATTCCATACCGGATTGGATGACAAGATGAATCCATCTTTATCGATACGGAGAGCGACAGGGACTTTCGTCGGTGCTACAGCCTGAGGTGTAGAAGCGCAGTAACTATCATCATTCAACACCCCTAAGATCGCTGTTTCATCGCCACCAATGAGATCTGCAATGTATGACGCAAGCCACTCCACAAGACTATCGTTGGCATCACGAGGAATCATCCTCTTTGTAGAACACACCAAACTGTTGAAGGCGTCCGATCCACCACCAAATGCTCCAGGAGGAATATCAGACCCACCACCGAATCCTCCAGGGGGAAGCCCACTATTATCACCACCGTACAGACCCGCGAGGAATCCTACTCCTCCAATCATTTCATTCGTCCTGCTTCCACGGTGACCGCCATTGCCTCCTCCGTCAGTCTGTACGCCACTGAATGGGGTGTTGTTGCTACTAGAACTAGCCCCTTCTGACGAGGAGCTCGACGATGACCCTTCAGATGAACTGCTCGAGGATGAACTGGATGAAGAGCTACTCGATGAAGAACTCGATTCACCAGTGGTGCTGACACAACTTCCCCCACTCAGAGAAGTGATGTCCGCAGGGGAAAGAACACCAGTATAGAGTCGGAGATCATCGATCTTGCCTCCAAATGGTTGTATGGAACCTCCTGATCGCGCTCCGATTTCAAATGGCTGGCCATTCGTGATTGGTCCAGACAGACTATTCACTGTTGGAAGAGCGGTCACATCAGAACCATCAACGTATATTTTGACGGTACTTGCATTGCTCGAGCCATCATACGTAAAACCAACATGGTGATAGGACCCTGTGGAGAGCGTTACAGACGATACAGCGACGAGGTAATTTGAGAGTGAGTAATCATTGATGATCCAAAGCTCTGGAACGCCGTTTGCAAGCGTGAAGAGATAACCTGATCGTGCACTCCCAGTGTCATCGATTTTATGCGCAATCGTCTGGTAACCACCATTGGCCGTTGGATTGATCCACGCTGAGAGTGAAAATGCGTTCGATGCATCGAAGCCGAGATCAGTCGATGGCGAAACAGAGACAACATCGTCAATGCCATCGAAACTGAGCGCATTGGGATTGGAGAATGAAAGCAGAGGTGCAACAGAAGACGTAAACAACGGTCCTCCAAGGAGCGTGCCGTGATTATCAAGTACGGTGGAATCCACGGCATCAGTACCGCTTGCTTCATTGAACTTCCAATAACCGAGGAGAGAAGAATCGGTCGGAGCGCACACGAGAGACTCTGTCTGACACATATTCGAACAACCGTCACCACTAACCGTATTGCCGTCATCACATGTCTCAGCACCCTCGGTCACGGTATTACCGCAGACAGGTGAAGGGAGTGAACACTGACCTCCAAACAATGCTGATACTTCTGTTGGCTGAAGTACGCGATTATAGACGCGCACATCGTCGATCGTTGTGTTGGAAAAACTTGCCCCATCCCCGATCCACGCACCAATCGTCAGAGGTACAGAGGGATCATCATTGATCGTACCGGCATTCGTTCCAGAGCCTTCGAGTGTTCCATCGATGTATAATTTGTGGCTACCATTTTCAAATGTCACGACGATATTCCTCCAGACACCGTCACCAGGACTCGTGATGCTTGTTGTAGCAACGGTGGAGTGATCATACGGAATCCACACGATCTTGGCTGTAGCAGGGTCTGCACCGTTCAGCGCAATGAGATCATTGCTAAAAACGCCATTCTTCTGACGTCCAAGAATGTGACCGAAATTACTGTAGCCAGCATCCTGAGATCCATGCCACTGTGCCCACATTGAAATCGTACCTGTCTGCAGGTTATTCAGATTTCCTCCACCAGCAATCTCCAGATCATCATTTACGCCATCGAACTGCAGAGCAGAGATGCTCGTGTAATCGAGTGGCGGTACCGATGTCGTCCATGAAGCATTCGTTGTCCCAGACTCATCCGTTCCAGCTGAATCACTGACAGAAGATCCAACATTTTCATCAAGTTTCCAGTGAGAGAGAAGGCCAGTATCTGTCGGAGTACAGGCAGTCACGGCATTGCATGACCCTGCATACAACTGAGCAATTTCATTGGGAGTCAGAGCGCGAGAATAGAAGCGTGTCTCATCAATGTTACCGTTCCAAAACTGCACTGGTGTTCCCTGATTATCGACTGCGCCGATGTAGATGGGGCGATCTGTCGAGACTGGAGCAAGGCCAACTGCAGAGTTACTCAGGGTGCCATTCACGTAGATCTTCCATGTTGTACCGTCGTATGTACCAAGTACATGGGACCAAGCGCCTGATGCCAACGGCGCAAGTAACTCCACACCGATCTGACCCGCATTGTACGTCTGGAAGCTGACCTTACCATCTGCAGACGTCGTCTTGAGCTCCCATTCAGTTTGAGTGCCATTGTACCCCTTCGACACGATCTGCTGATCGATACCAAGGACGACTGGCTTTACCCACGCAGATACTGTGAATGCACTCGGAGAAGAAAATCCGCTATTTCCAAGATTCACAAAATCATCAGAGCCGTCGAATGCAAGACTGCGAGCATTCGTGAAAGTGAGTGCGGGAGTATCAGTAGAAATCACAGGACCATTGGTGTGTGTTCCATTGATGCCATTTCCCGAGAGATCCTGTGCGGTCGTACCTGCTGTTTCATCAAATGGCAGATAGAAACCAAGGTTGCTATCCGTCGGCACACACGATGATGGAGGAGGTGCTACGGCAAATGCAGGCACCGCAAAGACGGGCAAGGCCATCATAGCGGAGCTCAGGACAATATGGGAAAGAAGCGTCACGGCGCTGAAGCGACTGACGTTTCGTCCTATCGGATGAGAGAGAAGCATACGGTTAAAGGGGGAGGGGGTAAAAATGCAATGTAAAGTTCGTTCACATTCAATAGACAAAGGAAACGAAAAAAAATGTCTACCACACAAAATACAAAGATGGATTTGTCAAGAAGTGATTTAAATATGAAAATCGAACGCACGAATTCTCGACCAGACATCTGCGATCAGCTTCCGTAGATCGTCCTTCTCTGCCTGCGTGATCCTGAAGTCACGCACAATCGGCTCCTCCCCACGCTCTCCGATGAACTCGAAACGGTAGACCTGCGGGGTCAGCAGAGGTTCCGCAAGTTCGAGGAGTAGTGCATAGAAGACCATCTGCCTGAAGTAACTTCCCTCAGCCGTCCTTGAAACTTTGCCTTCCTCGATGCCACCACGAATTTCACTCGGTGCCTTCGGACGACCAGTTTTATAATCAATAATGATGGCATCGCTGGAATTCGGGGATGCGAGATCGATGCGGTCAAGTTTCCCTTTAATCGGGATAGGTTCGAACGACGGATGCTTGGGATCGATGAGATGGGCACGCACATCACGCTCGAGTCCGTAGAGAATCGGTGATGAGTCACTGAGTCTAGTGGAGAAGTACAGCGGGAGAGCGTCCTTCGCCTGTGCGAGGAGATCCCTCTTCTGGATCTCGGTCAGAATGGTTTTCTCCTGGAGATACCACTCAAACGCCTTCAGGAAATCATCCACCGAGTACTCATCACGGTTCTGAGATGCCCCCCAATCTTTGAGTGCCCAGTGCACGGCACTTCCGTATGCCATGGATCGAAGCGACGTCTCGGTAAACTCCTCAGGCTGTCCTAGGATATCAATACGGAGGAACTCCTGAGGATCATCGAGGAAGCGTGTCAGTGATGTCGGGGACAGAGCAAAGCCAGCAATCCTCTCTGTGATGTAGGCACGAAGCTCCTCTGAATGATTCGGCTCAGGGTGAAGGAGTAAGAGCGAAGAAGCCTCTGGGTTCTTGAGGGATGCATCGGACTCTTTGAGCGGACCTGCCTCAGCGAAGAACGCAGACGGAGCGACTGGGCGAGATCTTTCGCCAACGGAAAACTCCTTCGGACAAATCATCATGAGCTCTCGTTTAGCCCTAGTCATAGCGACATATGCGACACGGCGTTCATCCTGATGTTTCTCGTACCGCTTCTGCTCACTTTCCCAACCGAAGAGAAGTTCTTCAGGAAGAGCAAGTGAGGCTGTATTACTGCGGTCGTCCCAGTGCCCCTCCCTAAATCCTGCGATGATCACAGTGTGGAACTCAAGACCCTTACTCTGGTGAGCGGAGAGCAATTGCACTCCAGAGGTCACCAAGTGCGGAAGCTGGTACGTCAGACGAATATTTCCTATGTTTTCGTCTCCGTACAGGGCTAAATCGTGTAAGAAAGCATGTAGTGAAGCTGTAGGATGGTCGAGACAGTACTGCTTGATGTACTGGAAGAATGCTTCGATAGCTGCGAGATCAAGCGGAGACTTCGCATGAGCGGACGATGAGAGATTACTTTCACGAAGAACATGCTCGACTGTTTGGAGAATGGTTCTCGACTCTTTCTTTTGACGAAGATCAAGAAGAAGATTGCGTGCTGTGATCACTGAATCTAGATCTGTGAGCGGCAACTGTAATTCTTCTAGAGAGAGAAGTACTTGCTCTGGCTTCAATTTCTTGTCTCTCGCATAGAAGCTGACGCGCGCAAGATCTTCTGGTCTGCAGGGGAAACAGGAGCAGGCGAGAGCATGTAACAGTGAGTTATCACCATAAGACTGAATTGCCTGGAGAATGGTGCAAGCCTGCAGAACAATCGGATGCTGGAGGAGGTCAGACTTACCCTGGAGGATGACGGGAATCTGGCGTGCCCGGAGGACGTCGTAAATAGGGAAAAGCTCAGCATTCGTCTGTACGAGGACAGCAATTTCTTCCGGAGGAATGCCGGAAGCAATTCTCTCGTCGATGAGATCCGCAATCAACCAAGACTCTGCAGAGTCCGAAGGGGGGCGTAGTAGTATTGGAACAGACCCCACATCCTTCGTGAAAGCCTTGAGATCCTTGTGTAGTCCAGGGATCGTACCAATCAGTCGCTCGTCATTATGAGCGATGAGTCGACCTGCAGTGTCGAGAATCGTCTGCGTGGAACGATAATTCGTCGTGAGTACGATGATCGGTGCTGAAGGGAACCTGTCATGGAACCGTAACATCTCAGCCATGTTCGCTCCTTGGAACCTATAGATCGACTGATCATCATCACCGACGATGAAGAGGTTTGGCTCATGATCTAGGGCTCCGTACGATGTAAGAGTTTCGATAACCTTCCACTGAGCGCCATTGAGATCCTGTGCTTCGTCGACCAGAATATACTGGTATCTCTCTTGGAGACCTTGTAAAAGCCATTCTTCCTCCCTCATCGCTTGGAGTACGACGAGGATCATGTCGTCGTAGTCGTAGAGATCCTCCTCTTTGAGATGATCCTGGTAACGATCGTAGATATCGATGAAATCTCGAAATTTACGCGCTTGGAGAAGATTTTTCTGATGTTGCTTCGTCCCTTTCTTACTCTTCTCTGCCATGTGGACATCATACTCATTAGCTACTCGTAGGAGGTCCTCTCGTGATTTTCCTTCACGTTTGCAGTCACTGATTCTTCCGAGGATTGCCGAAATTCTATCATACGGATTTTTCGCATTGATCAGGGCTGAAGTATGGCTAACGGTATCTAAGATTTTCTGTAAGAGCTTATACTTCTCCAGATCTGATATTGGCTTTCCTGCTGACCAATCCGAAAACAGTGACGAGTGCCTGCGGATAATAGAGTCGCAGAAACCATGAACGGTACTGACGGTGACTCCGTACGCATCTCCACCGATGAGAGTCCGCAGTCTTTCGCGCATCGCTGTGGCACCGGCCGTCGAAAACGTCAGACAGAGGATATTACTCGGGCGAGCGTGCGTCTTCTTCAGAATATTTGCCGTACGCACCGCTAAAACCTGTGTTTTACCAGTGCCGGGCCCTGCGATGACCATGACAGGTCCCTCGACTGTATCTACTGCTTTCATCTGTTCAGTATTTAAGCGAGCGTATGCGGATGAAAAACTCGTCATAGGTCTAGTCTCCTGAGAAAAAGGTAGAATCTCAATGTTCAACCAGTGAATGAAATTGACTAATGTAAAGAAAGTCCTCGAATGCTATCTAGAAAATCCTAATACTTGATATAATATTAATAATGTTATATAATATAATTATATTATTTACTTCTCAAACACACATATGCACAGAAAAAAGTATCAAAGTAATCTCGTACTATTCGCAGGAGTAGTGTCTCTGGCAGTCGTACTGACGTTCGTTGGACTGTCCTCATCCCTGAAAGGTCAAATCGTATCCGAGAATGGATACAGTATGAAAGGGCAGAATTCTACGCAACTAGCTGATCTCTCCATCGTACGAAGTGCCTCTGACAGCGTCGCATGGGATGGGACGTACGCTGTGCACTACACAGTCACTAATAATGGTGGGCTTGCTCGGCAAGCACTGTCCGTAGAGCCCTACTTCTCAGGAGGATACGACAACATCAAGCGCATGTTCATCACCAGCCCCATCAGCTATTCGGGCATGAAAACAGCAGATGGCATTCCACCGAATCGAGTGGGATGCGGAACATTTGGAGGTAATGTCCGTTGCATCTTCACGCGGGGAATTAACCCAGGTGAAACACTTGAATACACAATATTCTACGCAGTCAATAAATCTCCAGTACAGTGCGATCGTGTGCTGACAATGGCTCCAGTCACCATCGCACCTGGCATGAATTTGCATCCGTTCGCACTACAGTCCAGCCTCAGAACTGATGCCAATCCAGCTGATAATACAACAGCAAGTCAGTCGGTACGAATTGATTGTGCATCACTCACCGGTGATCTACAGACCGAAGTGTCCGGTCCAGAGAGCATCGCCAAGAATGCCGTCGGGGAATACATCATCACTCTCAGGAACGTAGGACCCATCCTCTCGAGTACCGTTCCGGTACAGATAACGACTCCAAGTAATGGATTTGAAATCGTGAGCATCAAGGGTGTAGAGCGTGGAGGAATGTGTAGTAAGACAAAGATTTTGAACCAACAGGTCTGTAATAATCCGAGCGTACAGCTTGCACCAGGACAGTCTGTGTCATACACACTCAAGCTCAAAACGAAAAATCAAGAGTGCGGAAGCGGAGAAATCAAAGTAGAAATTGTGAAGTCACTGAAAACACCCAATCCGAAATTTACTGAGATTTACGATACCAATGACGGTAACAATATCTCGATTCTTCAGACACAGTGTGATGGAAGTATGGTAGACAATCCTACCGCACCTCCAGTGTCGTCTCCTGTGCCAGTGACTCCATCCGTCCCCACTCCACCACAGACCCCAAATCCATGGTCTAATAAAGGATTCTTCTAAAAAGAAGGGAAAGGCGCCTCTCTCTGAGGCGCCTTTTTTATGAAGTGATTTCCGTAAACACCAAGACGAAAGCGGATGTATAGGCAACAATGCACTGAATACCGACGAGGAAGACTAGGTAGCCGATCTTCGGTGAAAAGACTGTCGGAATACTCGCGAGAACAACAACGGACCACAAGAGGATGAGCGCCAAGAAGAACCACAAGAGTATGGAGAGTACGGTACGAACCCACATGCCCTGTGTTCGATGAATGCTGAGTGTCACCGACGCAAGAATGTCAGAACGACCGCTCAGGACGAAAACCGGAGCCAACGCAAAACGGGGAACAAGGTAGAGAGCGACAAGAGGACCGATGAATGGAATCCAGATCATGGAACGAAGGAACGCCCAGACGCATAACCCGAGCATGCGTACACAGGCAGAAGGAAGCCTGAGGATCGCTTCGATCTCCGATGCTGAAGGCGAAAGGAAGAAAACGAGATAGTACGTGAAAGCAAGACCGAGGATACAGAGCTCAAAGAGTGCGAGGGAGAGTGCGTACGGTGCGACTCGCAGAACGTAGACAGGGATCATCGTGACTGTCGTAGCAGAGCCATGGTATGGAAAGCCAAGTTTCGACAATTGTTCGAAAAAAGCTCTCGCGGATGCTTCATCAGAAAAAACCAATCCCTGTTCGACGCGGGTCGAAAAGTCTTCACTTGATATACCCACTTCTGTGACTAGGGCATCTTCAATGGTGTGGATACGCTCATCGACAAAGGTCACGACCATGGCGATGAGAAGGGAGAACGTCAGTGCCGACAGAAGAATAGAGCGATAACGGATTTTGACGAGCCCAAACGACCCCTGTGCAATGAACCAGGGAGACGCACCACGAAGCAAGCGAGGGGAAGCCATCAGGAGGAAGTGTTAGTCGCGAGAAGGATCATCGATGGAATACGCACAGTGATCACACTTGAGGATGTTCTTGCCAGCCTGACGGAGCTCGATGAGCGAGCCTCTGCGACACTCGGGGCAAAGCTTACCGGACAGGAAACTCGGTGTAGCGAATGCTGGAGGAGTCTTGGACGATCCATGTTCACGGATACAGGCGGAACGAGGATGATCGCGGAGCTTCTGAAGGACTTTGGCCTCGATCTGGCGAATACGCTCACGAGTGACGTTGAACTCCTTACCCACTTCCTCGAGGGTGTGGCCGATGCCATCCTTGAGGCCGAAGCGCATCTCGATGATCTTGCGCTCACGGGGAGTGAGGTACTCGAGCATCGCGTGGACATTTTCTTTGCGGAGCTGTCTGTTCGTCGCGTCAAAGGGATTCACAGCCTCTTCATCCTCGATGAAGTCCCCGAGCTTGCTGTCTTCCTCGGAGCCCACGGGGGCCTCGAGAGAGATGATGTCTTGGCTGATCTTCTGGATGTGACGTACTTTCTTAATATCCATCTCCATTTCTACAGCAAGCTCTTCTACCGTCGGTTCACGACCAAGCTCCTGGACGAGGCGGCGCTGTGTGTGCGTCAGCTTATTGATCGTCTCAACCATGTGCACAGGGATGCGGATCGTGCGGGCTTGATCGGCGATAGCGCGTGTAATCGCCTGACGGATCCACCACGTCGCGTACGTACTAAACTTGAAACCTCTCTCGGGATCGAACTTTTCCACAGCGCGGAAGAGACCGATGTTGCCTTCTTGGATGAGATCGAGGAAAGAGAGACCTCTGCCGATGTACTTCTTTGCGATCGAGACAACGAGACGAAGGTTGGCTTCTGCAAGCTGTTGCTTGGCTCCTGCGTCTCCTTTGCGAATGCGTCGAGCGAGCTCCACTTCCTTTCGTCCATCGATGAGTGGCACGCGTCCGATCTCAGACAAGTACATGCGCACCGAGTCGTTGCTGATCTCGAGGAGATCGACCTCACGTTCCTTTTTCTTCTTCTTGTCATCCTGCGCCTTCTTGGGATCATCCTTGGAACGAATACCTGCTGTCGCAACGACTTCCAGAGATTCGTCATCCGTATCAGCTGCCGTCGCTGCACCGGACATCGCATCGCTATCTTGCATCTGAGCCACTGCATTCGGGTTCGTCTTTCTCTGCCAAATGAGGGCGTCCTTCACATCGATGACATCGATGCCGAGATCCATGAAGAGCGTGTAGACTTCATCGAGGAGATCGATGTTCTCCTCGGCGTTGGGGACAGCGCGAAGGACTTCTTGATGTGTGACGTACCGTTGTTCGCGCCCCTTCTTCACGAGGTGTTTTACCTCTTCAGGAAACGCTTTCAACTCCTCGTCGGTGGGCTGACGAATGAAACTACGCGGATGTGAGGCCATAGGAAGTAGAGGGAGAGTATAGGGAGAGGCCTTTTAAAGCAAGAGGATGAGGTCAATGAAGAGGTTCAGTGGTGTCCTGAGACAGTTCGCTCACCCTTCGAATTTCTCCATCGCTTCCAGAATGCGCGGGAGTGCCTTCCGAGTGGCGATCCTACCGGCTTCGATGAAATCCTCCGCACGATCGAATCTGAAAGGCCGTGCAGGCATGATGGGCTCGATCAAGACATCGCACAGCGATTTGTCCGTATCGAGCTGAGCGTGACCGCGCCGGAGAAACTCTTGCCATCCTGGAGGCAACCACTTCTCGATGCGAGAGTACCGAGGAGCTGTGTCCGTGCCGATGACAATGTCAGGGTGACAGAGTTCACGTAATCGTTGCGTGGGAATAGCCCCAAAATGAACGAGGTCAACGTACTCCGTACCGTCGATGACCATCGGCGAGAAGATTACAGGGATCGCACTCGTCGCCATGAGTGCATCGATCACCTTTGTCTCGGGAGGAAGGACACACGACTCGACGCAGGAGAGAAAATGCTCGGTAAAACCGGAGAGCACAATGCGATGCCACAGGATGGGATTCGTGATTTTCCCGGCGACACAGACGAAGGGAACGGAGCAGTCTTGCAAGCGAGCAGAGCCAATGATCGGAAAGAGAATATCGTGCATCTTCTGCTGGAGTACTCCACCGTGAAGACCTCGCCTGAGTGGACGACGAGTAAAGGATGCCACTTTCAGCGGATGGAGAGCGAGAGCGAGGGATCGGAGAGTGGAGAGTGGAACACCGAGCGCTGGGAGGGCCGCCACAATGGCGCCCATACTGCTTCCTGCGTACGACGAAATCTCTATCCCCTCTTCAGCGAGAACGTCGAGAACTCCGATGTTTGCGATGCCCCACGCCGCTCCGCCGGAGAGAACAAGCCCGATCTTCATGTACGAAGTATAGATGAAAGAACACTTGCATAGTTTCAAAGCACAAATAATTGCGCTTCAAAAATGTACTTTCAACTTTCGCACTTCTTGACTTTCAACTCATTAGTTCCCCGCCATCTTCGAGAGCTTCAGTAACTGCTGATACTGATGCAGAAGTTTCGCTTCCTCATCGACGCGACCGCGCGACCTGGCATCTTTGAGCTCTTTCACGATCACGAACTGCTTACGGACCATCACGTCTTTGTTGGCAACAGAGACCAGCTTACGGAACTCACGGACAGCGAGGCTCTCCGCCCACTCCGGGAAGTTCTCCTCGCAGTAGAGTGCGAGGACCTTCAACCGATCCTTCTGCGTAAACTCGATATCCATCGCATCGATGATCTCCTGCACAGTTAGATCCCCGCTGGACTGCGAAAGTGCAATCCGCACCAGCTCCATCGGTGCATCATCAGACGGGAGAAGCTCTGGAACGAGAGAGCGCACCGCAGGATACAGAAAAGCCAAACCAAGACAGAGTTCGTACGGTGAATACGCAAGCGATGTTGAAACAGATGGTGTGAGTGATTTCTTCTGCGTAACATCCGTCGACGCCCACAGACGGAAATCGTGCGCGATATCTGTTTCGACCATGCCAAAAGCTCGTGCTGCCTTCTCCATGTATGCGCGGAGCTCAACGGATGTCGGCACTGCTGAAAGGAGTGGGAAGAGCGTATCGCTAATCACTCGCTTACCGGAAGGCTCAGTAATATCAGGAAGAACACGAAGCCGATCAATAATTGCGGAAATGTAGGGAACAGCGGATGACGTGACGAGCGACTGAAAGAGCGCAGGATCTTTCTGCACAAGTTCGTCGGGGTCTTTGGCAGGAAGGCTTACCGAAAGAACTTTGAGATGTGCGCGAGAGAGAAGTCCGAAAGCCCTACTGGCTGCCATCTGACCTGCACTGTCTTGATCCAAGCAAAGGATGACAGACTCGGCATACCGCTTGATGATCTGCACATGTTCGTCGGTGAGAGCCGTCCCACTCACAGCAACGACATTGGTTACACCTGCTTTGTGAGCAGAAATGGCATCGAAGTAGCCCTCGACAAGCACGATCGTCTTCGATGCACGAATCGCGTCTCGTGCATGGAAGAGTCCAAAGAGAACGGATGACTTATGATAGAGAGGGCTGTCGGGCGAGTTCACGTACTTCGCGTCACTCTCCCCCATCGCTCTGCCACCGAAACCGATGGTACTGCCCTGTGCATCAGTAATCGGGAACAGAATGCGGTGACGGAATCGATCGTAGATGCGTTCATCCTGTAATTCCTTTTGAATCCCGAGTCCAGCAGACACGATGTCCGATCGACTGAAGCCTTTCTTCAGCAAGTATTCGTACGTCTCCGAAAATGAGTCAGGTGCATAGCCTAGAGCAAAGGTTTTGAGGAGATCAGGTGTCATGCCACGCTTCTGTACATACACCAGAGCCTCTGGAGTCGTCTCGAGCTTATGGACGAAAAACTCTTGAGCAGAGGCAATGCATTCGCGCAGTCGTACTTTCTCATCTTTGCTGACGGTCGGGAGTGATGAAAACTTTTCCTTCGGTATTTCCACACCCGTTTTCTCTGCAAGCATTTTGACGGCCGTCGGAAAGTCGACACTCTCGATCTTCTGATAAAAACTGAAGATGTCTCCACCACTCTGACATGCGAAGCAGTACGCGATACCCTTATCAGGAGAGACGAGGAAACTCGGATTTTTATCACTGTGAAACGGACAGAGACAGACGTAATTCCTGCCCTTCTTTTTGAGCTGACAGTACTCCGCGACGAGCTGTTCTATCGGGAGCCGAGAGCGGATCTGATCCTTGGTATCCATGAGGAGTGGGAGTGTACACCAGACTCACGTAAACATCCGCACGATTTCCCTCGGCAATCTGTTGAGAATTGCACCCTTCTTGAGCAGTCCTCTGCCGAAGATCATCGGTCTCGATAATGCATTATCCTCAAGGCCGAGGAGAACATCGCCATCGTCGAAGCCTTCTACACTGGTCGTAACACTGACTCCTGCAAGTGTCTTCTTCATCTCGGATTCCGGTAGATACAGAATTTGCTTCGTGGCTTCATGACCACGCAATGTCGCCATCTCGTGCGAGAGTCGTACAAGCCCGTGATCCGTCAGCTTACCAAAGGGCATGCCCGAGTAATACGGCTTGAGTGGAAGCGGAAAGTGGAGAGCAGACTCTGGAAGAATCAGAAGTTGTTCCTTAGTCTCTAGTAGAACTTCATCATCACGGATGAACGATGTTCCGTACCAATCGATCAAGTTTTCTTTGACTTCCCTTACACGAGACTTGGGGAGGAGATCGAAGCGATGGAACTCTTGCTCTTTCTGCCCAGGATCCTTCGTTGGAGCCGTTTTCTCGAGGACTGCTGAGAAAAAGCCTTCCGTGTCGTAGGTCTGAGGCCAGAGTCGAAGAAGTGGAAAGTTGAAGGTGGAAAGTTGAAAGTTTTTTTGAAGTGACGCTTGCACTTTTATCGAATCCTGAATGGCAGTTCTCACATCCCATGTCTGATGTCTCACGTCTTCCGAAGGATCAACAACTCGAAGATGTGTCGGGAACTTCTGTAGAATAGACAGAACCACTCCCTCATTCTCCTCCGGCGTCAGCGTGCATGTGGAGTACACGATGCGAC
>CAZDQZ010000007.1:15043-18646 GCA_964507835.1 uncultured Candidatus Peribacteria bacterium
ACCACTCCCTCATTCTCCTCCGGCGTCAGCGTGCATGTGGAGTACACGATGCGACCGCCAACTTTACACGCGTGGATGGCAGACTCCAGGAGCGAGACCTGGAGCCGAGCCATCTTCTCGGTATTCTCGAGCGAGCAGTACGTGAGGGCATCAGAGTCTTTGCGAATCGTGCCCTGTGCTGTGCACGGAGCGTCGCAGAGCACACGGTCGAACTGCTCCGTCATAGCGTTCGCGAACCACTGTCCTACTTTTCTTGTGACGATCGAATCCACCACGCCACATCGCTGGAGATTGCTCAGGAGCGACCAAATTCTCTTTTCTTGAACGTCGTTTGCAATGACGAAGCCTGATTTATTTTCACTTGTCGCACTTTGAACTTCCGCACTTCCGCACTTCACTCTCGCCCCAATCTGCGTCGTCTTACTGCCCGGAGCCGCCGACATATCGAGCACTTTGTCCCCAGGCTGAGGGTCGAGCAGGGAAACCGGAAGCATCGAAGCAGACTCCTGCATGTAAACATACCCAAGAACGTGGAGAAGGTCTTTCCCGAGTGCCACGCTTCTGTCCTCACGATCAACGTAGAAGCCTTCCCTACACCATGGCACCTGCTCAATCATCCACCCCCTGCTCTTCGCCCAGTTCTTAAATTCTTCCGTAGAACACTTGAGCGTATTCACCCGCATCGATTTGCGAAGTGGTTTACTACTCGACTCGTTTAATTTGGCGAGGTCGGTAAAATCAGCGTAGCGAGAGAAGGGGTGCACAAACTGAGAATAGCAGTAAGAGAAAATTTTGTCTTCTGTAAGCTCTTCAAGAGAAGAATACATACAATCAGTTGCTAAATAACAACTACAATGTAACGTCTTATAAACTCTTCTAACGCATGCCAAGCAATTCTGCAGAAACCGACGTATTAGATCGTGCTAGCTCAGCGCTTAATGATCAAATATTCAAATTACAAGACAACACAAAATTAGCACTTGTTCGAGATTTGGGCGCAAGATTACAAAGTATGAGTCAAAATGCATTGCATCAAATCATCACCCTACTGTCTCGTGAAGAGATTGGTTGGCAAGAATTAAGCGAAATAAAAAATAATCATCCTGTTATGAGATATTAAAACGATTCATCGTAAAATAATCACCTACAAAAAACAGCTTCTATCTTATTCGAGATCAAATATTACACCACGAAGCTTACAAGCTTCCCTGGCACATAAATCTCCTTCTTGATGCCCGGCTCGATGTACTTCTTCACATTCTCGAGGGTCCTTGCTAGCTTCAAAGCATCATCTTTAGCAATATCCTTGGGCACCTTCAGCTCTCCGCGGAGCTTGCCATTCACCTGTACGACGACCGTAATCTCGGCATCGACGGTGAGTGATTCATCGAAGGATGGCCACATCTGCTCGATCACAAAGCCCTTGCCCTGAAGCTCTGCCCAGAGTTCCTCTGCCAAGTGCGGAGCGAGAGGAGCGAGAAGAATCGCAATCGTTCGACCGAGCTCGACCGTGAATGACTCTTCTTTCTCAATCAAATTTAGGAACTCCATGAGGCCGGCGATCGCCGTATTGAAGTGTAGGATCTCGATGTCCGCTGTCACTCGCTTGATCGTACGGTGAAGAGCGCTGATGATCTCCGGCTTATCTTTGAGGACCTTCTGACTCGACTTTTGTGTAATCGCAGAATGCATACGCTTCACAAAGCGGACGATCCCGCGGATGCCCGTGTCGCTCCAGTCCCCTCCTGCTTCGAACGGCCCCATGAACATGAGGTACATGCGGAAGACATCGGAACCGTGCTCTGTGACAAACGAATCTGGACTCACGACGTTGCCCTTACTCTTACTCATCTTGGCACCATTATTGGTCACGAGGCCCTGGTGAACGAGTCTCTGAAATGGCTCAGTATGGGAGACAAAACCGAAGTCTTTAAGCGCCATCATCACGAAACGTGCGTAGATCAAATGCATGCACGCATGCTCGGGACCACCGATGTACATACTCACCGGTAACCATTTTTTTTCGAGAGATGAATCAATCAGAGAAGCTGTGAGCTTTGAGCTGTGAGCTTTGAGAGATGTTTCCTTCGTACTCATAGCTCTCAGCTCATCGCCCATAGCTAGATATCGCAGATAATAAAAACTACTACATACAAATGTATCCATCGTGTCGTATTCAGGCGTCCAACCCTTGCCAAAAATTTTCTCCGTACGAGCGAGGAATTCTTTGGAAAGTTTGAGAGGAGACTCGCCTGTGGGCTTGAACTCAACATCTGTCGGAAGTGTCCATGGGAGATGCTCCTCTGGAACTGGGTGAGCGTTGCCCTCTGGATCATAGACGATAGGAATAGGTGCGCCCCAGTAGCGCTGACGCGAGACGAGCCAGTCACGGAGGCGATACTGGATGACGGGCTTCGCGATTCCCTTCTTCTCTAGATACTTGATGATATCCTCCCGTGCCTCTCCCCACTGTCGTCCTTTGAATTCGGGAGGCTGTGACAGGATTCCATCAACAGCTTTGGCGTAGCAATACTCCAGGTTCTTCACCTTCTCCGCTTCCACTGGATCTGCAGGGAACATGATCGGGCGGAGTGGAATACCGTACTTCTTGGCAAACGCGAAGTCGCGCTCGTCGTGTGCAGAGCAGTGCACAATGCCGGTACCGTAGTCCATGACGACGAACGATGCGACCCAGATCGGTAGGTCACCAGTTCCGAATGGATTATCGACGTAGCATCCTGTGAAAATGCCTTCCACGTGTTCGGCAAAGTTATATTTCTCGGTGGCCTTCAGCTTCTTCATCTTCTCAACGAACGCCATGACCTCTTTTTCCTGCGGTGTCCCCTTCACCATTTTGGCTACCAGTGGATGCTCCGGAGCGATGACTGTAAATGTCTGCGCCATGAATGTCTGCGGAACGGAGTCGAAGACTTCGAACTCGTCGCCGTGGCCCTTCAACTTGGAATGAATATTCACACCTTCATTCCTCCCGATCCAGTTCGTCTGCATCGTTTTCGTTTTTTCGGGCCAATCGAGAGAGTCCAAGCCATCGAGCAACTTCTGACTGTACTTCTTGATGTTCCAGAACCACTGCTCAAGTGGCTTCTGGATAACAACTGTTCCACAACGCTCACACGTACCTTCTTGTGCCTGTTCATTGGCAAGCACTGTCTGACAGCTCGGGCAGAAATTCACATTCCCGAGCTTCTTGTACGCAAGCTTGTTCTTGTACATCTGCAGAAAGAGCCACTGCGTCCACTTGTAATACTCCGGTTTGCTCGTATTCACCATTCTGTCCCAGTCGTACATGCATCCGATGCGACTGAGCTGGGTGATCATCGTCTTCACATTCTTGTCGGTGAATCCATCGGGGTGCTCGCCCTTCTTGATTGCATGGTTCTCGGCAGGGAGACCGAAGGCATCGAACCCCATGGGACTAAAGACGTCATAGCCCTTCAGCTTCATAAATCGTGCGTAGCTATCCGCCGGAGCGTAGTTATACCAATGCCCAACGTGGAGCTTATCTCCCGATGGATACGGAAACATCACGAGCGAATAAAAAGGCTTCTTCGCCTTCTTGAGATCAGTTTTGTACACTCCGGC
>CAZDQZ010000007.1:18746-23351 GCA_964507835.1 uncultured Candidatus Peribacteria bacterium
AATAAAGAGCCACACTTCGTGGCTCTTTTCGTAGGGAAATGCCAAAAATCAGGTACACTATGAGCGAATTCTCTACATTTATTGATTTTTCACCATGAGTAAATTACCAACCGTAGCAATCATCGGGCGTCCCAACACTGGCAAATCAACGCTGTTCAATAGGCTCATCGGTGAGCGGAAGGCCATCGAGAGCTCGATCGCCGGCACCACGCGTGATCACATCAGTAAAAAGATCACGTTCGCAGGCATCCCTACTCTACTCATCGACACGGGTGGCATCGGCGCGAGCAGAGACAAGGACTTCGAGAAGGACGTGGCGGAGCAATCCCTCATGGCGCTCGAGTTCGCCGACCTCATCCTCTTCACCGTCAATGGCCAGGAAGAGGTGACGCTCGACGATCGGCGCATCATTGAACTCCTCCGCAAGAAGAGCAGACGGCATGTACCGATCATCGTCGTCATCACGAAAGTGGATGACCCGAGCGAACAAGAATCGACACTCAGCAACTTCCACGACATCAATATTGCCGGTGGGCTCATCGCCGTGAGTGCTCCCCACAGAATCGGCATCGAGGCGCTCAGCAATGCAGTCGCGAAGGAACTGAGAAAGATGCACTTCGTGGAAGAAGTCCCAGCGCGGGATGCTTCCCGCGACCAGTCCGAAGGACTGGAGGATGCTGATGAGGAAACTGATGATGAAAAAGATGCTCATCTCTCTGAGCTCAAAGCTCAAAGCTCACCTGCTCGCATCGCCATCATCGGCAAGCCCAACGTGGGTAAAAGCTCCATCGTGAATGCACTCATGTCGAGCGACCAACGCGACAAGTCCCCTCTCCTCGTGTCGCCCATCGCAGGCACGACGCGCGATGCCGTGGATACCGAGATCACATACCACGGTAAACCGTACATCCTGGTCGATACCGCGGGCTTAAAGAAGCATTCGAAGAGTCTGGATGAAATCGAACGCTACGCGATGATGCGCACGATCACGTCTGTGGAAAGTGCTGACATCGTCATCCTCGTCCTCGATGCATCAGAGCCCATCGCTCAACAAGATAAGCGCATCGCATCCCTCGCGGTCGACAGCGGAAAAGGTCTCATCATCCTGCTCAATAAGATCGACACGATGAAGGGTGAGAAGCGCAAGCAAGTCATCCTCTATACGGAGGACATGCTCCACTTCTGCTCGAAGTTCGCCAAGATCATCCCCTGCTCCGCACTCACGCGCGACGGACTCTTAAAGCTCTTTGACCAAGTGGAAGCAGTGCAATTAAGCAGGACACGTCACATCTCCACACGCGAGCTCCATCGATGGTTCGAGCAAAACGTCCACGGTCGGCCACTCGGCGAAGTCGCTCGAGCCAAGCACCTGACACAGACCAAAGACATCCCACCGACATTCGTCCTCTTCGTGAAGCGAACGAAGTCCGTCAATGTCACACAACTGAGGTACCTGGAAAATAGCCTCCGTAAAACTTTCGGCTTCGACGGCACACCGATCCGCTGGGTACTGAAGGGCGAGGAGGAGGAAGAGAAGAAGAGGAAGATAAAGTAAGTGCGAAAGCTGAAAGTGTGAAAGTGCGAAAGTACATTAGGAATACTTTTCTACTTTCCACGTATCGCACTGTATCTGATCCTTCGGATCAGTCGCAGGTCGAAGACCTGCGCTAGAACTTCTAGCCTCTCCCCGCGTGATCATCCTTCACACGACCGTCTTCGTGGATCGGAAGTGGGTATTCGCGAATCGCTTCTTCTAGCTTATCAATCAAGCGTGCTGGATCATCATCGAAGACCATGTTGGGTAGCAAGTGACGCTTGCAGAGATCTTCGACAATGTGCGGAACGGAGTTACTGATGCCACCGGAATTCGTGAGGACACCGATGGGCCTACCCTCGTCGTACGCGATGGTGAGCTCGTTGAGCGTCCCGATGCCACCACCGATGATCACGATGCCATCGGAACTGCGAATGTTGATGATGTCGCGCTCCATGAAGCCCATCCCGGTGAAGAGGATGATGTCGTGTCCATCCGGCGAGAGGTACTCATTGATGTGCTCGTACTCGGAAAATGCTGGAGAAATACCGAGGGTGAAACCACCAGCTTCCTTGGCACCGAGCATGGCATCGTGCGGGAGCCCCGGACACGCTCCATTGATGAAGACATGCTGACGGCGACCGATCTCTAGACCAATGTCTCGTGCCTTGCCTCGCGCGATCGGATCGTCGATCTGCGGACCACTAGCTGATCCCATCACGCCGATCTTGAGCTTCCGAGTGTGCTTCATAGTCTTGTGGTGAATTGTACTGAAAAATAATTTTAAAAAAACATTGTTACGCGGAGCGCACAAGCTCACCTTCGCAGATCGATCGAAGGGTAGCACCCGTCAGAGGGTCGATCGCAGTGCAACGCTCAGGGTTCGCACTCACCTTGGCGAGGCAGAGTGCAAGGAGATCCCCGATGGTGGGAGACACAAATGACGTGCGATCAGTCGTCGAGGGATCGAGCGTAAGACAGAGACGAGGGTCGTGCTTGCGAGATGCGAAATCGATCTCCTCGAGAGCTTTCTGGAGTGCTGGATCGTTCTTGGCTCCTAGGAGAGACTTCCACTGCTTCGATGTGACGACAGGCTGACGAGTGACCGAACGGACCGCGCGGGAGACGACGCGAGAAGGAGTCGGGAGTGTTGATGTGAGAACATCGGCAGAAGAAGAAAGAACAGTACGAAGATCGTCAACGCTTTCGCCACGCTTGAGCACTGTCGAGACTGCCTGTGACGCAGATTCGCTCTTCGCGATCCTCCGGAGGATGTCCGACGCAGACGTGATGTCACGGGCGTCCGGTACCTTGCCTGAGAGCAGTGCACCCCGAACAGTCGTCTGCACCTGCGACCGAGCCTGCTCCGCACGCGCCAAAACATTGGCCTCCGACGGCGTGATGAACGCACTCCCGACGAAGAGTGCAAGACAGCCGAAGGTACAGAGTGAACGCATCACATCATTATACCAAAAAATAAGCGGAATGTTAAGTATAATAAACATCCCGAACTATCACTCTGATAGCGTCGGGATGAGGAAATAGCCTCGAAACTACTTGTAAATGCGCCTGTACCACTGCAGAGCAAGCGAGAGTGGTGTATTCGTATCAGGATGAAGAACGCGGATCGGCGCTGCGAGGAGACTCACGAACTCACCGTTCGTAAGAGGTACTGCAAGATCACCACCTTTGTCCGTTCTCCAGTCTGCCTTGCGATGAACGAGATCCTCCTGGAGAGCATACCGAAGTGGCTCTGCAAGCTGAGAGGCCTTCTCCGTCGAGATCACTCCCTGACGCACCGCCTTCACGAGGAACATCGATGCGAGCATACCCGCAGCATCACCCTTCGAGACGACTGACATCGGATTCTTCACGTTGGAGCGAAGATGCTCTGTATCAAAACTAAGCATATGTAAGTTGAATGGAAGTGTTTTCTCCTGAGTAGCGAAGCTCAAACGAGACAGGAGCGTCGCATCCTTCGAGAGTCCCGTGAGGAGATCGCGTGGAGAGAGATTGTCCGCAGTCCCTTGGACGTTCTTATCACGACCCGTGATCACTGCCATGCGTGTACTCGGTGGCTGACAGAGATAACCAAGCGATGTGCGGAGGAACGACGCAAGTGTCACGCCATCACTGGGATTCAGTCGCGCCTCACCATGTTCGACACCATACTCAGTCAGACCATTACCTGTGTACGTCCAGAGTGTCTTGCCATCTGCATTCTTCATGCCGAGTGGGAGGAGGGCTTGCAGATCTGCGAAGAACCTCTCGCCTGGAGCAACGTCACTGAACGTGACAGTATTTGCACGAACAGGATCGTTCACCGTACACAACACGGGATCGAAGCCCTTTGGTAACAATGACGTGAATGAAGGAAGCTTCTCCTGAACGGAATCATCTGGGCGAAGCTCAATGTGACCCATCTTGAACGCAAGGCGGGCAAGAACATCCGATGCCTGGGACCACGTAAGACCGAGACGAGGATCGAAGGAAGTTTTCAAACTATCTGGGATCAAACCAAGTACAGAGAGGGTGCGGTAGTACTGCGCAACTGGTGAAGCTGAATCGAGTGCAGATGGCAAGACTTCCGATGCACCGGGAGTCGTCTTGAGAACATCAGAAGGAAGTGCTGTCGCGATCGCCTGAACAAACTCGCCCTGTGTGATCGGAGACTTTGGATCAGCAATCATGCCTTTCTGTGTCTTCTTTCCGACATGCACGCCGTTTGCCATGAGCGTATAGAACATCGATGCATCAACAGAGAGCTTCGTGAGTGAGAGATCACGGAGATCGAAGGACTTACCTGGGATCTTCTTTGCATCAAGAGCAGAACGGAGATCTTTCTTCAGCTGAACGGGGTCAGACGCAGGATCCAAACATGAAATGCGCAGGAGGAGCCGTGCGACATCACCACGTGATACGAGTCGCGTGGAGAAATCAACGCGGGAAGAAATCGGTCGACTGTACGTATCCTGTAGACGCTGGAGAAGTGTCATAGATGCGGTGCCTTCGACTTCCTTCCCCTGGGACGGTGTGACGAAGAGACAGGTCTTTTTCTCGATAAATGGCGA
>CAZDQZ010000008.1:0-23145 GCA_964507835.1 uncultured Candidatus Peribacteria bacterium
CTTCAACCATGGATCATTCGTCCTTGGACAAGCCGCCATGATGATCAATGAGGGCCTCCCCTACATCTTCATTCAGAAGATCAAAGAGCGACATCATCTGCAAACGATGACCGTCGGGCTCCTCGGTATGGCATTCAAACCCGAGAGCGACGATATCAGGAGCTCACTCTCGTACAAACTGCGCAAAGTACTCGAGCTCGAGGCAAAGGAAGTGCTCTGCGCTGACCGATTCGTCCATGATCCGGACCTACTCTCCGAAGAAGAGGTCATCAAACGAGCGGACCTCATCGTCATCGGCACACCACATGAACACTATAAAACTCTCACATTCCGTCAGCCCGTGATGGACGTCACGAGTACGATCGTCCGTCCGTAAACTCTACCAAAGAATCTTGTAGAGATACTGTGTCGGAGACTTCGGGGCATCTTTCACGAGCTCGAGTCGCATCGTCGTGTGAATGTACGTATAGAGATCATCCTGACGGAGATCGAGGCTGGGGATGAGCAAGTACTCCACGTTGCGATCCTTCAGATACTGATCGAGCGTGCGATTCTTCAGCGCCGTCACGACCTCTGGATCGATGTTGCCGGCGATGTCCTGCACACGGACATTCGTGAAGAGTGACGCCCTGCCGTAATCGCGCACACCGACGATCGTGCCCGCTGGCAGATGATCACGCATCCAATCCACCGTACTCCAGAAGTACGCATTTTGCGTGGGGTCTGGCTCTCCGAGATAACTCATGTACTTCGACCACTCGAAGCGGGAACACATCTGATAGTGCTTGTACCCCGCAAGAACAATGACGCTCGCAATGAGTGCGGAGACAGTCACTGCTTTATATCGTTGGATCGGAATCTGCCAGAGGAACCACGCGAGGAAGATGAAGAGGAGGTGTGCGGGCACATTGATGTACCGAAGGCCATGCAGATCCATGAAGTACCACTGGTACGTGACGAGGAGAACAAAGAATGTCGTGAGATAAAGACCGGTAACGAGTGCGAAGACGCGTAGTCGCTTCTGGAAACACCCCGCGACGAACGCTGTGAGGAGTAGGAGAGATCCTCCGGTCGCAATCGCGAGGATATCCTCGAGCTGGAAGATGTTCCATGCGACGATCTTTAGGTACTGTGGCCAGGAGAAGCGGTCGAAGGAGAAGTGATGGAGAGCGAGTGCGATCTCTCGGCGTCCTACTTGATTGCCTGGGAACGGTGAACCCGTCTGGATAAGTTGCCACGTCATGAACGATGCGAAACAGATACCCGATACGAGAAGGATGCCGATGAGCACGTTGCGGTGATCCTTACGATCTGCACTGGGTGCCACCCACCACTCGTACGCCCCCGCGACGACAATACTGAAGATGACAAAGATACCGTCACCACGCGTCATGACGGTGAGACCGAGCAGTGCCCCGACGATGCACCCCCACGCGAGACTCGGGAGCTGTGCAGGACGACCAACCCCGAAGTATGCACTGACGCTCATGAGCACGAGCAATGTGAAGAGTGCCGTATCCATGCCATTCATGCCGTTGAAGAACGCATTCGCGGTGAACGTCGAGAGGAGGAGTGCCGTCCACGCTATGCGACGATCCTCCGTCAGTTTCAGTGCCAGGAAAAATACGACGACCGTCGCAAGGGCAGCCAAAAGTGATGTCTCCATGAGTGTTGTACGAATCGCAGCATCGAGTTCCAAGAACATGTGATTGATCGACGAGAGGGAGATCCAGAAGAACGGCGCGCCCGTCGTCGGATGGATCCCATCGAGCGAAAAGCCGTGACCGAGCCCCAGGTTCCTCGCTACCTTCATCTCGATGTAACTGTCATCAATCAGCCATGTCTTGCTCCCAAGACTACGGATCGATGTCGCGAGAATATACGAACACTTCAGCAGAAAGACTGAACCAGCGAAGAGCCAGACCGGCAGAACGGACGGCGATGAGACTTTTTTAGAGAAGGGCCACATAGTGGAGAGAAGTGTAACCAGACACTACAGAATATCCAAATGTCTCTGGAGAACATCGACAATCCTCTCCCCTGCCTTGCCATCCCAGAGCGGAGGAATGGTGACGGAAACACCTGATGGATGCTTCGCAAAGGCAATCACAGATGCTCGCTCATCAGCATGTTCTGGATCGATGAGGACGTTCGATCCGCTGTCGATGGTACTCGGACGCTCGGTATTCCGTCGAAGTGTGAAACATCTCTTCTCGAGGAACGTCGCCTCTTCTTGGATGCCACCGGAATCCGTCAGGATGAATGCACTCCTCTGTACGAGGGAGAGGAACTCGATATACCCGAGTGGTTCGACGATGAGAATGTTCGGTGAGAGTGACGAACGGAGACCGAAGGATTCCATCATCGCCTGTGTCCTCCGGTGAAGGGGGAAGATGACGGGAATGTGCTCAGCAACCTCAGAGAGAAACGTGAGGAGTGCCGTGAGCGCCTCCTTCGTATCGACATTGCTTGGGCGATGGAACGTGGCAACGGCGAATGCAGGTGGCAGAGTAATGGGGAGTACTGCCTTCTCGATGCTCGGCATCATCCGCACGAGGGTATCAATCATCGTATTGCCCACGAAGTGCACATGACCGCGGACGCCCTCGGTGAGCAGATGTCTCTGCCCGGAGATTTCTGTGACGAAGAGGTCATCGGCGATCTCGTCAATCTCGATGCGATTCCGCTCCTCGGGCATCGAGAGATCTCCGCTCCGGAGGCCCGCCTCGACGTGACACACGGATAACCCAAGGGCATGTGCCGAGCGTGCTGCGCCAAGAGCACCGTTGACGTCACCGTACACGAGGACGATATCCGGCTTCTCCTTCTCGAGGACCGGCGTCATCGCTTCGGCTGTGAGGCGAATCGTCTCTTCTCTCGATGACGACGTCTTGATACCAAGATTATAGGACGGAGTCGGGATCGAGAGTTCGGAGAAAAAAATATCGGAGAACAGTGGATCATAGTGCTGACCGGTATGCACGATGACATGCTCGATGCCATCATGCGCTCTGAGGGCATGGTGAAGAGCGGCGAGCTTCACGAAATTTGGGCGCGCTGATGCTGAGCTCAAAACTTTCATGGAAACAGTCTAGCAAAAAAACTCAACATCCATCACTTCCGTTCCGCCGCACGCACGATACGCTCCATCCGGCGCTCCCACGTGAACTGCTCGACGTGCGACCGTAGTAACTGCGCCTTCTTCTCTGCCGGATCACGATCGCTCAGAACGGCACGAATAGCATCGGCGAGAGCCTCAGGGTCACCCGCAGGAACGAACGTGACATACGTCTCGTCAACGATGTCTCTGAGAGGTGCGATATCGGCACAGACGATCGGGCGAGCAGCCGCCATGTACTCGAGCATCGTGAGAGGTGAATGGTCGCGGAGGAAGAACGGATGCACGGACGCCGGAGCCGGATACACGAGCACATCAGCGGACGAGAGGAGGGTGGGGACTTTCACGTGGTCGATGCGTCCGAGGAAGCGAATATGGTTCTTGAGCACGTCGCCGACGGTCGCCTCGTACTTCTTCCGCGCACTCTCTGGGCCACCGGCGATCACCGCAGAGAAATCGAGTCCGCGGGCATGGAGTGTGCGTAGTGCAGACAGGAGATCTGGCACACCGCGTGATAAGCCCATTGTCTCGAGCTGACCGGCGTAGACGATGAGCGGACGACCGGTGAGAATCCCGAGGGATTCACGCGTATCCTCTGCGGATGGTAGCGACGTAAAATCGTGGAGATCGACAGCATCGCCTTCCACGATGACGGGGACGGATGCCACGCCCATCTCGATGATCGCCTGCCTGAGATGACTCGTGAGCGCCACGATGAGTCGACAGCGACGTAGGAGACGGATGAGTGACCGCTGACGCTTCGATGGAATGTGATCGAGCTCCAGAATGACAGGCAAGCGACGCGAAACGAGTGAAGGAAGTAATTCAATGGACCGGGTGTAGACGATATCGAACTCTCGTGCGTGACGATCGAGAGCGTGACGCAGATTGCGCCGAAAGAGTATCGTCGAGATGATCCGTGCGAGAGAGGCTGGTATTCCTCGGACATGAAACGGATCAGTGCGACCCAAGTAGTGCAGACGAATCGGAGCACTCAAGTTGTAGTACGACTCAAACGTCTGCATCGATGACCCCTGAACGACGGGGCAGAAAATCTCGACGGTGTGTCCGTTGTCGCGGAGCGCCTCCACAACTTTGGCCACTTGGAAGGCTCTGGCTCGTTCACTCGGGAGCCGGAGTGTCGTGCAGTATGCAATGCGCATACGGTGAGTGTAGCAGGACTCTCAATGCCCTCCGCAATATCAACGTTTAATCTCTAGAAAAAGGCTGAAGGATACGCTTCATTCGCTCTGTCCACGTATGATGTTGCACGCGATCAAATGCGCGGTCTACACGCAGTCCTGAAGCAACTCTATCGTCGAGCGTTGCCTCGATGCCGTTCGCCAGTGCGGTGCTATCCCCCGGCGGAACGAGTGTCGCTGTTTCGGCATCAATGATGTCGCGGAGAGGCTCCAAGTCTGCAGAGACAATCGATCGACGAGACGCCATGTACTCGTAGAGTTTCAGAGGGGATGTGTCGCGACGATAGAACGGATGATCGGACTTCGGCGCGGGATAGACGAGCACGTCGGCAGTAGCAAGTAATGTCGGAATCGATGTATGCGGAATGGAACCGAGGAAACGGACGCGCTCCACGAGCGTTGGATACTCGGCTTGAAGGCGAGAGATCTCGCTACCAGGACCGCCGGCGATAAGTGCAAGAAACGGTCGGCCACGGCTCTTGAGAAGATCGAATGCTCCTAGGAGTTCTTCTATCCCCTTCGAGAGTCCCATCGAACGCAGTTGACCTGCGTACACGATGACTGAAGCGTCATTCGGAATCCCAAGGGATCGCCGTGCCTCGGACTTCTCCGGCGCCTGCGTAAACACATCAAGATCCACCGCATCACCCTCGACCAGGACGCGATCACTGTGCACACCCCATGTCATCAGCTCACTCGCCATCGGACGAGTCAGACAGACGACACGCACACACCGATTGCAGGCACGGACGAACGTGCGACGCCAGAAACGAGGGAGGGAATGTAGTTCGAGAATGGTCGGAATCCCGGTGCGCAGAAGAGAAGGGAGGAGCGCAAACGAACGCGTGTAGACGAGATCGAAGGCTGACGGAGTCAATGCGCTCCGTAGCGATCGACCGAAGACACTATTCATGAACCAGAGACCAACTACGCCAGGGAGCCACGGAGAAGCAATTGGATCAAACTGACCGAGACGCACGAAGGAAATGTCTCGAGGCAGAGAATGGTACGTCCACAAATCCTCCGTAATCTCATTCCGTCTGAACGGAGCAAAAACCGTTACCGCATGCCCAAGGGTATGGAGTGCGCGACAGACCGCAGCCACTTGATGGCCATGCGCACGCTCTGTGGGGAGCCGAACATTGGTGCAGTATGCGATCCGCATCACGAGAGAGTGTAGAACGAGAGACAGAGAAGAGGTAGACCGAAATCGTGACAGTCCCCATCAACACTTTCCTTCAAAGGATGACTCTCGTACGATGGAGCTATTCCCTCAGGATCACTACTGCTCATCGGCTACGTGCTCCTCGCACTCGGAATGTTCCAGAATAACGGACACTTCGATGTGCGTGCGCTCGCCCTCGTGCTCCTCAGCTTCGGATTCGTTCTCCGGGGAATTTGTCTGCTCCGCAGAAAAGAAACCCCTCAGGCATCGATGCCATCAACAGCGTCACTCGCTCTCGCAGTCGTCATCCTGCTGTACACGTCGACGCTGAAAGAACCCGGCATTTACATCATCGATCACCTCTACTCTGCGAAGGTAATTGTCGTCAGTATTGTCTTACTCCTCCTCGTTACCCCCTTCTTTCTCTTCGGAAGGAGCACCCCCTCACGTGCGCGATCGATCGTCCTCTGGATAGCGATCGCCCTCGCCTTCACGTTGAAAATCGGGATGCTCTCTGCATCACCCAATCCATCCATCGATGTTTTCACGAATCTCAGGAATGGAGTCACCTCACTGCTCTCCAGGCAGAATCCTTATCTCGCTATCGATTCACTCGACTACCTTCCAAGTAACCTCTACCTCCACATCATTCCCTGGTGGATATTTGGTGATGTCCGCGCCGTGTACATCCTCGCTGAACTCGTCACGGTGCTCTCCTTCATTTTCGTCAGGACTCGCTCCATCACGAGAGAACAGAAAAGTCTCATCAGTCTGCTCTTCCTCTTTCATCCCCGTTCACTCTTCGTTCTGGAACAGGCGTGGCTCGATCCGCTTATCCTCATGCTCCTAAGCCTCTTCCTCGTACTCCGCGAACGAAGGATGCTCAGGGTAGCATCGGGAGTCTTCGGATACATGATGAGCATGAAGCAGTATTTGATCTTCCTGCCGATTCACTTCGCCCTCCTCGAACGTAACCTCAAACGATTCCTCATCATGATCGGCGTCGCTCTCCTCACGGTTCTTCCGTTCGTCATCGTCATGGGACCTATCGACTTCGTTCGACTCGCCGTCCTCCCGCTCATCTCCACGCCCTTCCGTGCCGATAGCCTCACGGTGCCTGCGTTCTTGGTGAATGCGCTGAAGATGCAGGGTGTCACGAGCCTCTGGAGCCTCGGAGTCGGCGCCATCGCCACACTCGTCTCTATCCTCCTCCTGAAACCACTCTCTGCAACGACGCGATTTCTCGCGGGGTCCATCGTAACGATGTTTTCGCTCTTCCTCTTCGGGGCGCAAGCCTTCTGCAACTACTACTACCTCGTCGGTGGCATGATCCTCTGGCTTCTCCTGCTCCACGCAGAAACTGATACAGGGGAGCAGAAAACATGTTCGACGGAACTGTAAGCTCTGATAGGATGACGACCATGACAGCGATCAAGGTCCCCCTCATGCGTTCGACATTCTTCGATGAGAAGAACACGAGGAAGAAACTCGCCGAATTCATCCAAACCGCACCGAAGCTGAGCATGGGACCAGAGTGCATGACGTTTGAGAAAGAATTTACGAAGCTCCAGGAGTGCGCCCACGCCATCCTCGTCACGAATGGCAGTACGGCCAACCTCGGCCTCATCCAAGCACTGCTGAACCTCGGACGCCTCAAGAAAGGCGACCGTGTCGGTGTGTCGGCTGTCACGTGGGCCACGAACGTCATGCCACTGTTGCAACTCGGCCTCATCCCCGTCGCACTCGACTGCAGTCTGGAGCACCTCAACGTGACGGCAGACGTTGTGAAGAAGCATCTCTCGTCACTGAAGGCTGTCTTCATCACCAATGTGCTCGGGTTCTGCGGTGACATCGATGTGATCGCCCGTCTCTGCAAGGATGCTGGCGTCATCCTCATCGAGGACAACTGTGAGTCACTCGGCACACGGCACAGAGGAACACTTCTGGGTAACGTCGGTCTCGCATCGACATTCTCCTTCTTCGTCGGTCATCACCTTTCCACAATCGAGGGAGGCATGATCTGTACGAGCGACGCAGAGCTTGCCGACATGTGCACGATGGTCCGCGCGCACGGATGGGATCGTAATCTCGCGCCCGAGAAACAGGCGTCTCTGCGTCAACAGCACCACATCGACCCCTTCCATGCGAAGTACATGTTCTACGAACTCGCGTACAACATCCGCCCCACGGAGATCGTCGGATTCCTCGGCAGTCTCCAGCTCCCCCTCCTCCCCGCGACTATCAAACGACGTGAGGAGAACTTCCGTCGCTTCTATACTACGGTGCTGAGCAAACCAAACGACTACCACGCTCTCCACGTCGACCACATCGAGACGGTGTCCAATTTTTCGATGCCCGTCATTACGAAATCTCCTGAGATCCTGAGAAATGTCACCAAACGTTTTGAGTCTGCCGGAGTCGAGATCAGGCCCGTCATCGCCGGCGATATCACCCAGCATCCTTTCTGGACGAATGCTCTACCGAAAGCCACTTGTCCGAATGCTCGCATCATTCACTCTCAAGGCTTCTACTTCCCCAATAATGCAGACCTCACCGATGATGAGGTATCGCTCATCTGCTCTCTATTATAATTGCCTTTCCTCTGCCTCTCTCCCCCTGGGAGAGACTGAGTGAGGACATACAAGAAGATAGAAGTACAACAATCAAAAATCCTGCTACACTCTCCACACTTTCTATGTCAGTCAAACGCGCACTCATCACCGGAATCACAGGACAAGACGGCTCGTACCTCGCAGAACTCTTGCTTCAGAAGGGCTACGAGGTCCACGGCATCGTGCGTCGTTCATCGACATTCAACAGAGGACGCATCGAACACCTAGTCAGTGATCCGCACACTGCCAAGCTCCCCCTCACACTCCACTACGGTGACCTCTCTGACTCAAGCTCCTTGGTCCGCATCCTCCATGCGTGCACACCACACGAGATCTATAACCTCGGTGCACAGAGTCACGTCGGTGTCAGCTTCGAGATCCCCGAGAGTACCGGTGACATCACTGGGCTCGGTGTTGCACGCCTCCTCGAAGCCATCCGCACCACCGGCATCCAGACCAAGTTCTACCAAGCCAGTAGCAGTGAGCTCTTCGGCAAAGTGCAGGAAGTGCCTCAGAGAGAAACAACTCCATTTTATCCTCGCAGTCCCTACGCCTGCGCCAAAGCCTACGCATTCGACATCACGCGCAACTACCGAGAGAGCTACGGAATGTTCGCCGTGAACGGCATCCTCTTCAACCATGAGTCCCCCCGTCGTGGTGAGAACTTCGTCACGCGTAAAATCACACTCTCCATCGCACAGATCCTCTCGGGGAAAATCAGATGTCTCTACCTCGGTAACTTGGAAGCGAAGCGTGACTGGGGCTACGCGAAAGAATTCGTCGAAGGAATGTGGATGATGCTCCAGGCTCCAACGGCCGACGACTACGTCCTCGCAACGGGCAAAGAGTACTCAGTGCGGGAGTTCCTCGAACACTGCCTGACGTACGCCAAAATCTCGTGGACGAAATCCGGTACCGGTGACAGTGAAGTCTACAAGAACGCGAAAGGAGAAACGATTGTCGCCATCGATCCACGCTACAAGCGTCCGGCAGAAGTCGACAGACTCCTCGGCGATGCATCGAAAGCGAAGAAATCACTCGGGTGGGAGCCGAAGACGACCCTCAAGGAACTGGCGGAGATCATGATGGATGCAGACCTGAAGAAGGAAGGTGTCTCCATCTAAGGCATCGTCGATCTCGTATCCTGTACAATCGAACGTATGATTCAGATTCTGCGTCAATATCGCGTGGATATTATCGTTGGATTCATCGTGGCTACTATATTGTCCTTCGTCATCAATCTACCTCTTTGGACAGCGCTCTCTACCACACATGAATGGCAGTGGAACGACATCGTCCAAGAAAGTGGCGATGAACTCTTCTATCTGACCCGCATCCAAGAAGCGGTCGACGGACACCGACACATCGGGAGCCCCACCATCTTCGAACGCCGAGATCAGAGCTACCCACTCGGGATACTCTTCGAGAATGTACTGAGCCTCCCCATTACACTCATGGGATGGCGCATGAAGACGCTCTCCATCGTCTCTGACGCACTCCTCCCCTTCCTACTTGCCTTCATGACGTGGTTCGCATTCCTCCGCATGATTCCCGATCGACGATGGAGAGCCGTCACACTGAGCATGATCTTCCTTGGAGGAGGCATCGTGCTCTGGAGGCGTCCCATCAGCCCGCAAGCAGTGAGTATCCTCCCCGTCCTCTGGATGTGGCTACTGCTCAGTAACACGCGTGCATCGCGCCGTTCGGTCCTCCTTCGGTCGATGCTCATCGGCCTCATGGTGTACTCGTACCCATTCCACTGGACGTACTGCATGGCCGTAGAAGGTGTCCTGTGGGTCATCACACTCCTCAGAACCCGTCACGTGAAATCCGCTCTTCTCTCTGCGTTCACGCTCTGCATCCCCTTCCTCATCATGGCGACTCCGTGGATCCTGCAGTCGATCACGGCATCACACGATCCCGCGTACGGAGAGACGCTCAGTCGCCTCGGTCTGATCGCTCGCCGTATGCCTGTCGGACCATTCCTCCAACTCAAAATTCTTTTCATTGGTCTCTTCGTCTGGTGGACGTCACGCAAGGACACGGATACCAACGTCCTCACTCTCTACGCAATGCTCGGCGCTGGTCTCCTTGTACTCTGGCTCCCCCTCATCACAGGCAAAGAGGCAGAGTTTACAAACCACTACGAAAAAATTCTGATCTTTCCGCTCGCACTTGGACTCGTGAGAGGCATGATGCAATGGACGAAACAATCGATACGCATGACATCCATCGCGATCGGTATCAGCTCGCTCATCGTCGCTTCGATGACACTCTCCTCACTCCAAGAGAGCTTCAGAGCGTTCGCACAGTCTCGACCGACAGACAGCGAACGAACGATGCTCGCAGGAACACTTGCCACACTACAAGCACTCCCACGAGAAAGCGTTCTCCTCACGGAAAATTCGTTCGCATCCACACTAACCACCTACACCAGTCACTACGCGTACATGTCGTCGACAGCGTACATGTACCTCGCTCCGGATAGCGACATCGTGGAGCGCGGACGCGTCTACAACCGGCTCGTCCCGTACGAAGTGCTCAGTCCTCGAGGCATCTATGGGACGCGGTATGAAAACAGGATGCTCTATGCACGAGCGCAGTGCACGGTCCTCTCTCTGATCGGCATGGCAGGAGAACGTTGCATGGAGCGTGCTAAAGAGTGCAGAGAATGTGAAGCGTTCCAAAATCTACCGCCCCTCTCTCACGCAGACATCATCACGCACCTCAAGGAAGCGCACGTATCCTACGTACTCCTGAAAGAAGTCCCGGCATTCCTGAAACCATCACTGCGACAACGAACGATCATGCCGGATGGTCGCGTCCTCTACACCTTCACGCCGGTACGGTAGGCCGATCGGATACGGACGACCGAGAGGAACGCCTCCCGAATTTCTTTGCGCGTGAGGTTGGAGATCCCTCGACGACGATTCACGAAGATTGTCGGCACCTCACCGATGTGCATGCCCAAGCGATGGAGTTGCATCGCGACTTCCGAGAGCACCACGTACCCCTTCGCGTCGATCTGATCCATGTGGAGAGACTCGACAGCGTGTCTCGTGTAACAACGGAAACCATTCGTGTAATCGGAGATCGGGATCTGGAGCATCAGACGTGCAAATTTATTGGCGAGGTAGCTGAAGATCGTGCGTTTCATCCCCCATTCATGGATCTCACTCCCAGGTATATACCGTGACCCGACGACCATATCGTATCGCTCGATCGCCGAAAGTAAGAGAGCGACCTCCTCCGGCTTATGGGAGAAGTCGGCATCCATCTCGATGAACGTACGGTACGAACGCTCGAGCCCATACCGAAATCCAGCGAGCACCGCCGAACCTCTCCCGCCCTTACCACTGCGTTTCATGCAGAGGATTCGAGGATTCGCCGTTGAGAGCTTCGTGACAATCTCGGCTGTCGTATCTACGCCATCATCAACGACGAGTACATCGGCATCGGCGTAGAGAGAGGTCAGCTTCAAGACGAGATCACCGATGTTGTCGGCTTCGTTGTAGGTCGGGATGATGATGAGCGTCGTGGACACAGGCACAGCATAACATCTTTTATCTCTCTTTCTACTGCACAGAACATCCTGCGTACACGAACTCACACAGGTGATACACTCATCATCGATACACTATCGATCGTCACTATGAAGCGCGCACTTATCATCGGCATCAACGGCCAGGATGGGCAGTACCTCTCGGAGATTCTGTCGCGCCATCACTACGACGTCCACGGCATCGACCGACCACGGAGCCTCCTCATGTCACGCAGGGCATCACGCATGCCGACGACATTGCACTATGGCGACCTTACAGATTTCGGATCGCTGTACCGTGTCGTGAAAGATCTCGCCCCCGATGAAGTGTATAACCTCGGCGCACAGAGCCAGGTTTCCCTCAGTTTCCAGATCCCAGAAGCGACATCGGATACGACGGGGCTCGGGGTAACGAGAGTGCTCGAAGCCCTCCGGATGAGTGGATCAAAAGCGCGCTTCTACCAAGCGGGGAGTAGTGAGCTCTTCGGCGATACGACCATCAGTCCTCAGAATGAAAAAACACCGTTCTCACCGCGCAACCCCTACGCAAGCTCCAAAGCCTACGGATTCCACATGACCAGGAACTACCGCGAGAGCTACGGGATGTTTGCGGTGAACGGCATCCTCTTCAATCATGAATCCCCCCTCCGCGACGAAACATTCGTCACCCGTAAGATCACGATGAGCATCGCGCGCATCGTCGCCGGTACGCAGGATTGTCTCTCACTTGGCAATCTCGATGCAAAGCGTGACTGGGGCTACGCGAAGGAATTCATGGAAGGTGTCTGGCTCATGATGCAACAGGACACACCGGATGACTACGTCCTCGCCACCGGCAAACGGCACTCCGTCCGCGAGTTCCTCGAGCTCTGCCTCACCGAGGCTGGCATCGCATGGACCAAGGAAGGATTAGGCGATGATGAAGTATACAGAGACGGAACAGGCAGAGTCATTGTACGCATCGACCAGCAATTCAAGCGCCCGAGCATGGCGAAGGAACACTTCATCGGAGATGCTGGAAAAGCGAAGAAAATTTTAGGGTGGGAAGCGAAGACCACGCTCCACGAACTCGCCGTCATTATGATGCGCGCTGATGCCGAGAGAGTGGGCCTACGACGCTGATGCAGTCTGGAGGGCGTTTCGTGTACACTCTTCGCATCATCCCGACTCTCCATGAAGACACTGCGTCAACGCATCGTCGCTCTCCTCCGACTCCCGATCATCAGACCGATCGCTGTGCACCTGCTCCGCATCGTCGTCTTTCTGCAGATCGGGTGGCGATGTACCTTCGCTCGAGGGAATCCCTTCACGGTCATGATCGTCGGCGGGCGAGGAGGTGCCGATCCATTCACGAAATGGTTGCATCGACGTGGCATCGTCCACACCATCGGTGTCGAGCCGGAATCCTCAGGGCTCCAAGCACTCCAAGTCTCCAGAGCGTACGACACGATCGTCACCCAGGGGCTGGCAGAAACAGCGAGGCAAGCGACGCTCTTCGTTACGAAAGCACGAGGATGGTGCTCGCTCCTTAGGCCCGATGAAACAGCGATCAAACGTGTTGCGAGTCCCGTATGCCTCTCTCGGCGACCATTCGATGTCGTCGCAACCGAGACGATCAATCTCACGACACTCGACGCGATCAAGCCGACCCTCCCCCGTATCGACTTCCTCCAGATCGATGTCCAAGGCACGGAATTGCAGGTCCTGAGAGGCGCCAAAGAATCGCTGAAGACCATCGCCATGCTCGAGCTCGAAGTGAGGTTCTACCCCATCTACGAACAGGAGCCATCGTGGAACGATCTGCATAGATTCCTCCAAGAGAATGGGTTCCTACTGTCACACATGACGCGTCAAGGCGAACAGGAATTCGGCGAGACCTTCGTCGAAGCGAACGCCTGCTACGTTCACGCATCCATCGCGAGCGTAGATCCCAAGCGCATGACGATGCTCCGGTCGTACGCGAGAGCGAAGCACGATCTCTACCACTACCGCTTCCTCCGGCTACTCGCAGACATCGATCGCTAAGCTCTTCCCTCATTCATGGCAATGAATCAAAAGAAACGGATCCTCATCCTGACACCATGGGCCCCCTACCCTGCCACAGGCGCCTGTCAGCAGGATCGTTTCTGGGGCATGAAGCTCCTCCGTGACATGGGTCATGATGTTCGCGTCATCGGTCGATACCACGACTTTCAGAACAAGGAAGAACTGCAGACGGTCTTTGCAAGAGAAGGTGTCGACATGACGCTCGTCCCCCACCGCACCGATGCGTGGAAAATACTTCTGCGAAAACCGTACCTCCCCCTGCGGAATCCTGCGTGGCTCGATGGTTCCGCGCTCGAATTTGCAGATGATGCATACGTGAAGACCGTTCGGCGCATGATCGATGAATTCCGTCCTGATGTCGGGTGGCTGGAGTACTGCAGTCACTGGCCCATGGCGGATATCTTCCACGCACATGGTATCCCCGTCATCCTGAAGTCATCGAATAACGAAGCTGCGCAGTGCATGGACGACCATAGTCACAGTCTCCTCTCGATCCTGAAGGCACTCCCGAAGTACGGAAGCGAGTGGATGGTGAGCAGGAAGAGCGATATGGTGCTCGCCGTCTCGCCGAATGAAGAACGATGGTACAAGCGTCTGGGTGCCAAGCAGGCAGACACCCTCCCGCTCCGTGGCCTCTCACAATGTCTCGAAGAACGCGTCCATACAGCGAAAGATGTCCTCGATGTCGTCTTCCTCACATCGAACTACAACATGGGTCACAACAGAGCGATCGTGGAATTCGTACTCACGAAGATCATCCCCGCTGTCCGACAAGCGATGCCCGGAGCGTATCGCTTCCATCTCACGGGACGCAAATTCCCGAAGGAACTCGAGCGTTACCTCGGCGACGATGTCATCTCGACGGGGTTCGTCCCAGACATCGGCGACTTCCTCCGCACGATGGACATCGCACTTTCTCCCTGGACGATCGGGCAAGGGATGCAACAGAAAGTCTTCGAGCCCCTCTGCCGGTCACTGCCCACGATCACAACGAAAACAGGTGGCTATGACTTCGTGCCGGAAACAGAAGTCCTGCTCTGCCAGACACTCGATGACTACATCGATGCCTTCAAGCGACTACGCTCCGTCGACGAACGCAACCGGATCGCAAGCGCAGGGTACAGAAAAGCGATGTCCCTCTTCTCAGAGGACGCCGTGAAACGCATCATGCAATCGGCGATTGATCGTGTCGCATAATTCTTACAACGCCTATCGTATGCCATTAAGTCGCATTCTCCGTCGTGCGATCGGTGGGAAGAGCCCCACCGTCAAGTACACAAGCTGACGCATGTACGCACACTCGTACACGAGTGGCATGCGCTTCCCAGGTCCCGGGAATAACCAGATCCCCAGGAGCCGGAGCGAGAGACCAGCGCACGATCGCAGATTCCTCCAGAGAACGTGTCGAACCCACCTCGACCACGGCAGAACTCCTAGGCGTCGGTACTCCAGCTCACGATAATGTGCATACTTGTCACGCAGAACATCGCGCGGAGGGGCGATCTCCGGCAGTGGCGTCACGAGCGTACGGACATCAGTGCCGGGACGTAAGTGCAGTCGCTCATGCACGGCCTTCACGTACCCCGTCGTACATGATCGGTGAAAGAGGCGTATCTGCCGTGCAGGGTATCCCGAACAACGATCGATGCGCACACCATCGACAAAGAAGATGCGATGGGCGTAGTACACCCCAGGCGTACTTTGCACCTTCTGCCTTACCTCGGCGATGAATGCCTCCGGGAGGAGTTCGCCTGTATCGACCATCAGAACCCATGACTGCGTCATGACTGCCAGACCTGCATTCCGCACCGCAGAGAAATCGAGAATACGACCCTCAGCATCAAGGTACTCACGAGGCTGATCGATGAGTCGAACATTCATGAACTGCGATGCAATTGCGCGCGTACCGTCTGTCGAATGACCATCGACCACGATGATCTCAGAGAAATCCTGAAGCGCCTGCAGACATGCTTGGAGGCTCACAGCATTGTTCCGCGTGAGCATGAGCACGGAACAGGGAATCGATGATGGTGAAGAGGATGACATCATGCAGTGGAGATCTGTGCCATCGTCAATTGTGTATCAGAAAAAGTCAATTGTCGGTCGAACATAAGAGAAAAGCGCATAATACATTGGAATAGTGAAGAAAAATCCAAAGGGATGGGCGCGACAGGTGGTGGAAGTCTGCAGGGGGGCCTGAGTCCCGCCTCAGCGGGACGAAGTCATTGGCGCGCAGCGTTTTCTTGGTTACTTCTTTATCGCGACAAAGAAGTAAAAAATCATGATGCTTCGCCTTTGTCGCCGGACAAAGGTGGAAACTCTCAAACAAACCTTCCTATCGAATGAATAAAACAAGCTCTCTACTACCGACCACTCCGGATGTACTCCCCCATCGTTGCGACCAATCTCTGCAGACTGTGCCTCTCCTGCACAATGCGATACATCGCATCGGCATCAATCGGTGCACGATCACGGTACTGCTGAATGAACCCTGCGATCGCTTCCGGAGTCTCTAACAGAGGCGCAAGCGGAATCCCAATCGCATCGGCATTTCCTTTCGTCGTCACAGGGTAACACCCACACGTCATCGCCTCGAGCATCGTTTTATCGATCGTCTCCGATGCCATATTGAGCAGAAATCGGTGATGTGTGTAGATCTTCGAAAGTTCAGTCGAAGGTACAGAACCATGGAAGATCACACGCGTGCCGAGTGACAATGATCTCACGAGATCCTTCAATTCTGCGATGTAGTCTCCCTCCGCTTCGATGCCATACACATCGAGTGTGTACTCTGGACTGAGGTGAAGGAGTGCCTTGATGGAGAGCTCCAGACGCTTCGATCGGCTCAAGCGATGCACAACAAGTAAACGATGTGCATTCTCGGCATTATTGTTCTGCGGAGACCAGAAGCGAAGATCGATACCATGACCGACGACCATTTTCTTCGGCGAACCTTTGAACTGTGGCAGGCTCTGCTCTGTAGCACAGAAGAAGCGCTTCCCAAAGAGGCCAAAAAGACAGACACCGGCCTGCATCTTGTAATGCGTATACCACAGATACGTGGGTATACCACGCAGTATCCACCACCAGAACCCGAGTGCGTACCACACGGGCGCCATGTGCACGAACACCCGGTCATACTGTTCCGCCACAATAATTTTTTCGAAGCGAAGCACGGATTCTACCTTTGAAGCCCCATGCTCCTTGCCAAGTGTGATAACCGGAAAATCAAAACCAACCTCTTCTCTCTCCCCTACCTCACCTACCTTACCTCCCATACCGCCCTCCAAACACACCACCGTCACCTCAAATCCCTGCCGAAGAAACTCTCTGACCCAGAGTACACCGAAGGAATCTTGGCCATGGAGCTTCTGAGTGATGAAGAGGAGACGCATAGAAAAGTATGTAGTATGTAGTATGTGGTAACTAGTATGATGAGGAAATACCATTGTTGCTCGCTTGCGATACTACGTACTGCGTACTACATACTACGTACTCTCTTCAAGAACTCCGCATACGCCTTGATCGCTTTCGTCTTCTCGAACGTCTCCATCACCTTCTTCGCCTCATTCCCCATCGCGACTATCGTCTTCTCATTACACAGAAGTTGTTTGGCTTTCTCTGCAATATCCTTGGGTGAACCATTCGTGAACATGCCGTTAACGCCGTTTTTGAGGATATCTGGCATGATGCCAACGCGTGTCGCGAGGACAGGGAGTCCCGCTGCCATCGCTTCGACCGCAACACGAGGATTACCTTCGCTCGCAGAGTTCATGACGAAGATCTTCCCCGATGCAATACTGCGCATGACGTCACCCGCTCCTGGAAGCCACCCCACGAAACGCACGCGGTGCTCCAGTCCGTGCGCAAGGACGTACTCCGTCGCCGACGCATGCTCGGGCCCATCGCCGATGACGAGGAGTGTCCTATCCTGCAGTTCTTCCATCGCCTGAAGGAGGGGGAAGAGCCCCTTGTTCTCGACCAGTCGTCCACAGAACACGAGATCGTACCTCTTCTCCACCGACTGCAGACCTGCATAGAGCGTGTGATCCAGATACACCGACGGGACAACACTGATCTTCGTCCGATCAACGCCGAAACGCACGAGCGCTTCCCTCACATCACTATTGACGGTGCGTACCGATGCGAACGGTCGTGAGTGTCGACCGATCATCCACTCCGTCATCCATCGACCGATCGCCTCCCTCCACGATGCCGGACGCGGGTAGCCAACGAGGTGATGGATCTCTAGATTCGCGGGCACGCCGGTGATCTTCGACAGTTTCTTGGCACCTCTCCCGTTGTAGAATGGTGGAAAGTCATGCACGGTCATGACATCGTGATGATGCTGAGTAATGAGCCCTCTCCCCTTATGGACGATAAAACTCGGCTGACGAAAAACGCTCGCCTTCCCTGGATGAACGAAGACTTTGTCCATCGGAGAGAATGACTTGGCATCGGGACTGAGATCGCTCAACACGTCGTGAGGGCAGATGACATCGATCCGATCCCAATGCGTGCGAAATTCTTCGAGGAGACCATGAAACGCCCCCTTGCGTCCATGCTGGAGCGACCGATCCCCGCTAATCATGAGCAAACGCATATCGTAGAAGGAAAAGAAAACATGGTACATCTCGCCCCTCCGAAGCTCCTCGCAAGGAGCGAAGGCTGATGATCGTGAGGAGTTTCATACAAGACTTTTAAGGAAGGTATCCCACTCCCGCGCGACTGCATCCCAATCATGAGGGAGGAGCGGAATGCGTGCAATACGCCCTATGTCCTCGTATTGGATACGAACACCATGCACAGCATCGGCGATCTGCTCCGGTGTCATCATCTCCTCCAGAATCATGCCGTACGCGAGGCGTGAACTAAAGCCAGTGTGCTTCGTGAGGAGAACCGGTAGTCCAGACACTCGCGCCTCGAGCGCAGTATTCGGGCTGATGTCCGTCGTCGATGGAATGACGAGGAGATCGTGCTCCGCGAATACCATACCTTTCTCTGTACCGCGGGCAGGCGGACGAAATGTCACCCGATCCGTCAGGCCCAATGTCTTCACCATTGCGCAGAGTCGAGGCTCGAGCGGTCCACTCCCTACGAACGTACAGCTCACATCGGGCATCAAACGAATAGCAGAGACCAACGCACACAAATTCTTGAAGCCCACGAACCGCCCCATACTGAGTAACCGAAATGGCTGATGAGGATACTGACCTGTTCGAAGAGCGAGAGAACTCTGCTGTACCGGCGCCGGATTCTCGATGACAACATTTCTCGGTAGAAGATATTTCGCGTCATGCAATTTCTTCTGAAACGCTGTGGAGTACACGATCCCGTGAAATCTCTGAAGAATGAACTCCATGAAGATCCCATGCATGATCCTCCAGAATCCGAAACGAGTCTGATACCAATCAGAGAGCCCAAGCATGCCACCGCTATCCGTGTATCGCTCCCAGAAGAAATCGCCACCGAGCCGTAGGACCTTCTTCTTGCCAAAGAGGCAGGACAGAAAGAGTGGGATGCCCACACTCACCGACGATAATGCAATCACCACATCAACATCATGCCCGTGCCTTCTCAGCGCCCTCGCATACCGTAACCATCGCACAATAACTCCACCGTGCTTCGGCACGTTTATAACAACACCACTTTCCTGCCTTTTCTGCCGTTCCTGCCCTCCCTGGTCTCCGCCGTACGCCACCACCCACACCTCGTGCCCTATCTTCGTAAACTCTTTTGCCAATCCTACTGCGTAGGTCGCGATGCCACCGATGTCCGGCGGGTAGATGCCGGTAGCAATGAGGATCTTCATATGCTTCAATTGTAACGGAGAAATGATTTGACAAAAAAAATATTTATTATAATATTATAAGTATGGAAAAGCCTGCCCACATACCAATCAATGAAGCGTCCGGAAACATTGTACGAAACTTTCACCTCCTACGCTCTTCTGTAGAGACATTTGACCTAAAGCTACCCAGCATGCTCCGTGGAGCAGAATCGATTCAGAATGAAGGCACTCGTACCGCCGTCACTAATTTTTTTGTAAGAATCTCAGAGGAAAGAAAAGTAACACTCCAAGGAATACAAGAAGAAATTGACAGGGCATTCCCATATAATCAACCGCTCTCACAAGATGAATATAAGACTGCCATCAGCCTTCAAGATGCCTTCCGCTTACTCAAGAATCTACCGAAAAATCAAACGCTGACTCTGCAAGAACTCCAAAATACGATACGGAAAACTACCGAAGAATCACTTCCGGCACGATTGAATGAAACTGATCGCACTACTGCAATCGCCACATTCTGCGGATTCCTTGATCATCTCGACATGACGATCGGATACGTGAAAGGTGCGCTTGATGCGATGCCAGAAGATACAGAAAAGCGAGAGCGCATCGTTACTGCAGTACGACAAATACTAGAAAGTCATTTGAAGCTTCAGCTAGCGAATCTTCGACCTCCGATACCACGACAAATTCAAGAACTCTATCATGAGAATTCACTCGAGCAGGCAGTGATTACCAAGCTCCATGAATGGGCACATCAACAGATGAAACAACTCTTCGATAAAAAATCTTGAACAGTGAATTGTGCGAAATCAGTACTGCTGAGAGTGACAATGATATCGTACGAACATGTCGAAGAAGGAAGGTAGTTGCAATATATAAAATATTATTATATAATACTAATAATATCTCATACCAATATCTCTATGTCGTCGCACAAGAAAAAGACTTCGAAGAATGTTTATATCGGTATCACGGTTGGACTCTTGCTGGCAGTCCTTGTCGTGAGCATCGCCTCCGTCACATCGTTACCGGGGTCGGTCACTCCTGGCTACAATTGCTCAGTACATCCAGTGCGCCGAGGTAGCCAATGGCAGAATAGGAAGAACACTCTCGACGTCAATGCAGACGGAGTCGTGACGCAAGAAGATGCAAATATCGTCATCGCGAAACTCAATGAGAACAGCGAAAAGACTCTCTGGAAGATTCGACCAAAGCTCAAAACACCTCCATACATTGACGTTGATGGCGATATGAAAGTCGCACCTATCGATGCACTGCACATTGCCAATTATCTCAATAACTGTATTCCCGATGCGAGTGGTGAGGGGAAAATGCAGACAAATCCATGGCATAACTATTCCAAGCCTGCAGACGTGAATGGCGATGGATTCGTTAGCCCAGTTGATGTCCTCGCTGTCATCAATGAGATCAACCAAGTCGGCTCTCACGCACTCGATCAGTCTGGTCCAGCGCAAGCTTTCAAGATCGATACGAATAACGATGGCTACGTGAGCCCCGTTGATGTGATGATCGTGAATAACGCCCTCAATAATCAGTAAAGCTTAGTCAGCCTTCAATAAAAGCCCTCATACGTATGGGGGCTTTTTTATGATTTCCCTCCATACCACGCAATTGTCTTTCGCAATCCCTCCTCGAAACTGATCTTCGGCTTCCAGCCAAGAGCGTGTGTCCCCGATGAATCGAGAGCGTAACGCCAGTCATGGCCAGGGCGATCGTTGACATACGTAATTAAGCTCTCCGGTTTTCCAAGCTCACGGAGAATCGCTTTCGCGACATCGATATTGCGCTTCTCGCTATCAGCAGAGACGTTGAAGATCGGACACTGCGTGAAATCCGCTGATGCCAAAATCGTCTCGATGGCATCGGTATGATCCGTAACGAAGAGCCAGTCTCGTGAATTTTTGCCTGTCCCATAAACCGGAATACTCTCGTTCTTCAGTGCCTTCTTGATCACCACCGGGATGAATTTCTCACGATCTTGGTGTGGACCAAAGTTATTCGTACAGCGCGAGATCACCGCTTGGATGCCGTACGTGCGGTGCGAGGCCTTGATGAGGAGATCGCCAGACGCCTTGCTCGCGGAGTACGGCGAACTGGGGAGGAGCGGATCAGTGACTGCATTCGGCGCATCGTCATCGTGTAAATCTCCATACACTTCGTCCGTAGAAATGTGGAGAAGGCGAGGTGCAGGGATCGCTCGGCATACCTGAATCAGGCTCATGACACCCGTCACATTCGTGTGGAGGAATGGGTGTGGATCGCTGATGCTTCTGTCCACGTGCGTTTCGGCGGCGAAGTTGATGATCGTGTCGATGTGGTGATCCTGCACGAGCGTCTGTACGAGCGAGGTATCGGCGATGTCCCCCTGCACGAAGGTGATCTTCTGCATCACGGGGTCCAGATGCTCTTTCTTACCCGCATAGGTCAGCAGATCAAGCACGACGATCCTGTCCTCAGGATATTTCTCGACGTGCCGAAGAACGAAGTGTGAACCGATGAATCCGGCAGCACCAGTGACGAGGAGATTCATGAAGGGAGCATACAATGATGAGAATCACGGATCCAGTACGCGCGCAAGCTTGCTCGAGAGCAAGAGAAGTGCTGTATCGATGCTACAGATGTATTCGGGGGCCATAAGACTGCACAATGAATGCATCCAAGAGCAGGTGGCTTTTCTGTGCTATCGCCGTAGAATACGGCACATCATCTCTCCATCGTGCTGTCACTCTACGCTCTCGTTGTTTTCCGGCTTTTGATCACGGTCATCAATTGGCCCGTGTATTTCTTCAATCGCTTCGGATGGATCAAAGAAACGGTTCGATACCATCTCTGGAATGGCATGACGATCACGTCGCGTCCGTACTCCATCGATGGATCAGCACTCAACGAAGTATGGTTCGAGCGTAGCTACGATCCCAATGCTTACGGCATCCCCTTCGATTGGTCCTCGGCAACGCATATTATCGATATTGGCGGTCATATCGGCACGTTCACGATATTTGCCGCTGCACAGGCAAAAAAAGCGCAGATCGTAACACTCGAACCAGAAGCGAGTAACTATGCGATGCTCACAAGCAACATCATGACGAATACACTGAGTACGCGCATCACAGCCTACAACAGAGGTCTAGGGAATGATCAGCCGATCACGCTCTACACTTTTCCGGGTGATCGTGGTGGGAATTCCGTGTCGCGGACGAACGAGGGCGGTATACCGATCACCATTGAAACTATGTCTCTCCAAACTATCTTCGATCGTCATAGTATTACCGTCTGCGACTATCTGAAAATCGACTGTGAAGGCGCAGAGTATGAAGCGCTCTATGCACTCCCACCCGAGTACTTCAGGCGCATCCGCATGATTGGACTGGAGTATCACCACTTCTCCCATGATCCGACGCACAGTAGCGACCACTTGCAACGACATCTTGAGAAGAATGGCATGACCGTGATGCGACACAAGAAATCCATGATGTTGGCATACCAAACTCGGTAAACATCATTACATGCAACCTCCGTACAATAGTGATATGTCATAATGTTTCATTGTGTACAGCCCTCGTGTCTGATACCCTACCCTCGATGAAAGGCGTTCTCATTTGTGGCGGTTCGGGGACCAGACTTCGTCCTTTGACGGACATTACGA
>CAZDQZ010000009.1:0-16149 GCA_964507835.1 uncultured Candidatus Peribacteria bacterium
CTGAGTAGCTCAAGATCATTGTCGGTGAGCTTCAGTACATCAGTCTCTAGAAGCACATCGAAGTCTTCGAGTGAATCAGCAAGTGTGTCTAGGAGTACTTCCACTTCGAGATCAACGAGTAATTCTTTGAGCACTTCCAGGTCTGCAAGCTTCTCTGTTAGTACCTTTGCCAGTACCTCGAAGAATTCCTCCAAATCACAGAGCACATCAACGTCAATAGGTGGTGTCAGTTCATCGAAGTCTTCTTCGTACTCATACGGCAACTACGCTTCCTACAGTTCATCGTATTTCGTCACGAGTTCGCCGTTCGTCAGCTACTGGCCACCAAACATTCCGCCGAATACTCCGATACAGTTTTGTGGGAATGGTGTCGTAGAAGGAATGGAGAAATGTGATTACGCCGTTGATCAGAACTGCACTACGACTTGCCAGCATCGCTCGGTGATTGGATGCGGAAACGGCGTACTCGATGCAGGTGAACAATGTGATGACGGTGGTGTTCGTAATAGCGACGGTTGTAGTGATCGTTGTTTGCTCGAGTACACTAGTAGTGCGCAGTACTGTGGAGACCGCATTGTTCAGGGAAGCGAGGGCGAAGAGTGTGATCTCGGTATTACGGGAAATGGAGTACCTGGTTCCAGCTGTAGTGCAGATTGCCACCTCGTTCAAGTCCCTTCCCAGGATCAGGTGTGCGGTAACGGTATCGTCGAACGTGGGGAACAATGTGATGCAGGCAGTTCTGTGAATGGCAACTACTTCGGTGCCTCTTGTTTGCAGAACTGTCTCCTCCCATACTGTGGAGATGGTGTGGTCTCACCGAACGAAATGTGTGACTACAACGACAAGACCAATCCAAATCGTTCAGCATGTACACACACCTGCGAAACAGCACTTGCAGCAGCGCCTGGTACAAACCCACTCGTCGGAAGTCTGGTTCCAGGATCTACGGTCCCAGGTCAGCCGGGAGCCGTCGTCGGCCCAGATGGGCAAATCATCCGTAACATCCCGACTCCAGCGCGTGCCTCAACGGGTCCAGGACTCATCATCTTCCTTGTCTCTGGAGCTGCAGCAGGTATTGGAGTCGTCAGACGTCGGTACCTCAAATAATGGTGCCCCCGGCAGGACTCGAACCTGCGACCAACAGGTTAGAAACCTGCTGCTCTATCCACCTGAGCTACGGGAGCACAGTGTTATGATCAGTATATCGGAAAGTGACAATCGTCACATCTGATTGTCGTATTGAAATATGAGAGGATGCAAGAATGTGGTATGCTTCGTTTGTAGTATGGATTCTGTATCAGGTACACCATCGCAGGAGACAGACGACCAGAAAGACATTCGTCTCCACAAAGATGTTGCTGCGTTCAGCTACATTTGGGTGATGTCGATCGTTGTATTCTTTGCCCGCAGAGACTCGAAGTTTGCTCAGTTTCACAGTAAACAAGCATTGGTTCTGACTCTCGCGAGTCTCGTGTGGCTCGTCCCGATAGTCGGGCACTTCCTCATGATCTTTGTCGTCGTGGGGATGGTCCTAGGCTTCATCCATGCTGCACAGGGTCACTATGCTGATGTTCCTCTAGCAGGCCCACTTTCACGCGGAGAGATGGATGTCCATGCTCTCGCCAATGAGATTTTGAAGGCATTTCAGGCCGTTACTACCTTCTTCAAGTCGATCATGACGCAAGGCAAGAAGAAACCAGAAACACCTGCACAGCATGTGGACAATCCTCCGCCGACTCAGGTACCGTAGACGCGTATGCCAAACATGTACAAACGAGTCCTTCTGAAGATCTCTGGCGAGGCACTGTCACAGGGCTTCGGTTTTGACTACGACAAGCTCCACGACATTGCCGGGCAGATTGTCAGCGTGAAGGAGAAGGGGATAGAGGTTGTGGTCGTCGTGGGTGCTGGGAATATCTGGCGCTACCGTGATACAACGGAGAGTGGTATTGAGCGAACAGCGAGTGATGCGATGGGCATGCTGGCGACCATCATGAACGCGGTTGCCTTGCAGTCAGCCATTGAAAAGCTAGGTGCCTTCACGCGCGTCTGTTCAGCCATCAATGTCCCACAGCTCGCTGAGCCGTATTTGCGTCGTCGTTGCGAAAGGCATTTAGAAAAAGGTCGTATTGTTATTTGCGCTGGTGGGACGGGAAATCCATTCTTCACGACTGATTCTGCAGCCGCACTCCGCGCTCTTGAGCTCGGATGCAATGTTATTCTGAAAGCATCCAATGTCGATGGCATCTATGATAAAGACCCAAACAAGCATAAGGATGCGAAGAAATATTCAACGGTGACATTTCAGGAAGCTATCGAGAAGAATCTGAAAGTCCTCGATCAATCAGCATTCAGTCTGTGTCGTGAACAGAATCTTCCCATCATCGTCTTCAACTTCAATACTAAAGGTGCCCTTCTCGATACCGCGATGGGTAAGAGCATCGGCACACTCGTGCGTGACTAGCGCCTTGGTCGTATTATACTACTTCGTGTTACCCTTCTCGTATGACTCACCCTATCATTACTAGCTTTGAACTCGCTGTTACGAAGGCTCTCGACCATCTTCATACAGAGTACGGCAAGCTCCAGACAGGTCGTGCGAATGCGTCGCTCATCGAGCACATCGCTGTCGAAGCGTACGGTCAGCGCATGGAGATGAAGGGGGTTGCGAGTATTTCTGTCCAGGATGCTCGTTCTATTGTCATTCAGCCGTGGGACAAGTCTGTGCTTGCAGACATCGAGAAGGCTATCCAGATCGCGAATATCGGCGTGAATCCGGTGAATGACGGTATCGTCATCCGCTTAAATTTCCCAGCGATGACAGAAGAGCGTCGCAAGCAAATCACGAAGATTGTTCATCAATTGGCTGAGCAGTGCAAAATAGCGATCCGACAAGATCGACAGAAAGCGAACGATGAGATCAAGGCGATTGCGGACGAGAATGAGAAAGAACGCCTGCAGAAAGACCTGCAGAAGGGCGTCGACGACGCCAACGCGAAAGTCGAATCCCTCGCCAAGAAGAAGGAGCAGGAAGTTCTCACGGTGTAAAACATTCACACAATCTCTACCGCGAGCGGACGAGCTTTGGTACCATCGTGCTATGCCAACGAAGCAGAAGTCGAAGAGGCCACTCATCGCCATTCCATCTTTCCCAGGGAGTAATGGAGAGGTTGATAACGTCCGGACTCTGAAACGTTGCGGGTTTGACTGTGTAATTTTTCGCTGGAATGACTCGCTCGAGAAGCTGAAGGATGTCGATGGATACTTCTTCGGTGCAGGCTTCAGCTACGAGGACCGTGGACGCTCCGGCATGGTGGCGGCGAGGGATCCTCTGTTCGCATTCATGAGGGAAGAGTCAAAGAAGGGCAAAGTCATCGTTGGTAATTGCAATGGAGCGCAAGTACTCATCGAGAGTGGTTTACTCCCTCTCCCTGGTTCACTGAGTATGTGTCTCGCGCGCAATGCCATAAAAGCGACCGATGGTCACTGGAAGTCTCCGGGGTTCCTGAATCAATGGGTCTGGATCACGCCGTCATGCGCTCTTGATCGATGCGCGACATCGAATTGGTCTGGGACGCTCCACATCCCGATTGCGCATGGGGAGGGGCGTTTCGTGACGAGGGATCCGGATCTCATCAGTGAACTGGAGTCGAGGGGGCAGATCGCATTCCGCTACTGCACGCAGGATGGAGTGGTCTCTGCGGATGTTCCTGTCACCCCCAATGGTTCCACAGGGGGTATCGCTGGTCTGTGTAATCCTGAAGGGAACGTCGTCGCACTCATGCCACACCCTGAACGCACTCCACTCGGCGACCCGTACTTTCACTCCATCAAGCAGTGGATAGAGTCACACCCTGTGCGTATGGCAGAAGAGCCTCAAACACAGAGGAATCAACTCTATGCACTCGACGAGCAGTCAGCATTGCCATACGAAATATTCATCGGAACCCTGATCACGAACAACGAGGAGAGAACGGTGGAACATGCACTGAAGCGCACGCTCCCCACCATCCGTCTCAAGCAGTGGAGGTACGTTGGTATGCACACAGACCAAGTGAAAGATCTGTTATCGAAATTGTCATTCTTCAACCCGCACAAAGAAGTGGCCTACGTACGCATCGGTGGTGCAGTCCATCTCTGGAACAGTGACAGCAAGAAAGTAGAGCGTGCGACTACGAGCATCTTCCACGGTATGACTCTCCTCAGGCGAGATGAACCCGATACGCTCGGGTCTGCTCTCGGTCATAGTGCGATCTCTGGTATTTGCTATGACTGTCGATCAGTCGAGCGTGATCAGTTACTTCAGACTGCATCGTATGAGGTTCTCTGCAATCCCCACGCCTCCACCCTGACACTCCTTCGCTCATGACACATCGTCGGATCGTACTCGTCGCCCACAATATTCGATCACTCTGGAACGTGGGCTCTTTCTTTCGGACGGCGGACGCATTTTCCATTGAACACATCTATTTGACTGGGTATACACCCACTCCTCCACGCAAGGAAATATCGAAGACTGCGATCGGAGCGGATGAATGGATCCCGTGGACACACGCACTAGATCCTCTTCCTATCCTTCAGAATCTACAGGAGCAATGCTTTACGATCGTTGCCCTCGAACTCACCAGAGACAGCGTTGACCTCTCTACCATCACAGTATCTGCAGATGAGGCAGTCTGCATCGTTGTCGGTCATGAGATCCTCGGTGTTCCAGAGGAAATATTGACCGTGTCCGATCACATCGCACTGATTCCGATGCTTGGGAAGAAACATTCACTGAATGTCTCCGTTGCGACAGGAATCGCTCTCTATCGCTTCCGTCAGAGTTGATTGTCAGAGTTGACGACGGTACAATACTAGTGTTCCCAACAAAACTATGGCTGATCCACAGCAAGGAGCTAATCCACCGCGCCCAGGAGACCCAGTACCAGATGGAGGCCTCGATCCAACACAGGTCTTCGGTTCGCCTCCGCCACCTCCTCAGTCTTCACAGCAACAAGGAGGAGCTCAGCCAGCTGGGCAGGGTGATGGTAAAGCTCCACCACAAGATACGAGTCCTCCACCACCCGCAGTCGGTGTGACTGCAACGAAGGAAATGGGGTATGACGATGAAGATATTAAGATTCTCGGGGAAGTCGGCTCATATCGCTTCGGGTCGATCGGCGTGACACTGACGAATGACCATATCGTCGTTCCAGCTCATCCAGAGACGACATTCGATGAACAGCGCTTCCTCGTACTCCTTCGAGGTTCTATTTCTCTCACACGTGATGAGAAGTGGCGCATCGTTCAGGCAATCCCAAAACTAAGCCAGTTCCAGATTGACGAACTCCAGAAGATTCTTGAGGAAGAGAAGTTCAAGTTCAGCCAGCTTTCACCGAAGCACCTGAAGCACCTCCAGCAGTTAGAGCGAAAGCACACCGAAGACTGGAAGGATCTGCAGGCTTCTTTTATCCAACAGCAAGCTAAGAAACAAGAGGCATCACAGGCAGATGACATCAGAAAACAGCTCGGTTTATAAATTATTTCCTACCACGGTAAGAGTGCCTGTAGAACGAGAAACAAGGCGATTCCAACGATTCCAAGCATGATTCCAGTTATTCGTGATACCTGCGTGATGCGATGAATCGACGACAGCAACAGAAACACAAAAGATGCGAGTGTGATACTGAACATCAACGATGAAAGGTAAAATGCTTCCACAAACGGGATCGAGAAGGGGAGTGCGCGAGTGTGGACGTAGTACCCAAGAGAGACAAACACAGCGTACCAAGCAAGAAGCCATCCGGCGTACAAACGAAGCGTGCTGAAGATGGATGTGTAGTTCGATTCCTTGTGTATCGTCGTAGAAGCGGTAGCTGGAGTAGGGGCTTTTGGCAGATCACGAGGAATCGTCGTACCGGAGAAGCCGATTGTTCTCGCTGTCGATGGAGCAACAGGGACAGGAGGAGCTGACGGAGTCTGTGGCTGAGACTTCTTTCCCCTCTTCTGCCACATTTCGAGATCACGATCGTGGTACTGAGGCGTCACGCCGACAGGACTCAGCATGGAAAGGGTGAGATTCTGGCTTTCTCGCAGGTGTTCGAACGCTTCATATTTACCCTCAGCTTGCAAAGTACCCCTGCGAATAACTCCGGAGGTGTCTGCACCTTCGAAAGCGAAAGTCGTCTTCAGCATGGGCTGACGGTGTTCTTGATCCCCATGTGTGTGCACCTGACGAGCCTCTGATAGTTCTGTGACCTCCATACCTCTGTCGATGAGCATCTGACGAGCTTGATCCAGAGTCGGCGCATCGATGGAGCCCCGCGTCACGGCAGCATTCTGATCGGTGGCTGTGTACTGATACAACATACTACTGCCCGAGTGTATAAGGCTTGATCGATGTCAGCATGAAAGAAATCGCATCCTTGAGAGAGGCATCTCCGATGATTTCAAAGTGATCACCCTTCCAATCCAAGTATCCAACGGCATCGCTCCCAATGAGTTTGACCTGACCAGATGTGCCTCCGGTTGTTGCGGAAGACCCAGACATGAGGTTGAGGATGATGACTCCCTGGTTCAGCTCGTAAATATCAGACATGCCAAACTCCACATGCCACAGTGCATTCGTCGTAGCGCCAAATGATTTGAAGTACCAATTCTTGTGAACTGAGATACAGAAAGCGATATGGCTCGTACAGTACTGTTGAGTCCAAAGGCTACCCGTCGAGTAGTTTTGCTTCGACATGGCTGTGAGCTCCAGGTTCGCTCGAGAGCTACTCAAGCCCACTGCTGACGACGAAGAACTCGAACGCACTGAGGAGGAACTTGTCTTCGATGCAGTCACTGATGATGCTTTCGAAGAAGAGACTGTAGCCTGAGAGGAGGATGTCACCGACGACGCACTCGATGGTGCGACGGGTGCGCAGAGGCCCGAGCAATCTGCACCGCCGTTTGTAGGATCGCAGTCGTCTGCAAGATTATCGACACAGGTGAAGCCACTAGGACACTGGATGCTTGCGATACCACCACACATCGTTGACGACTCCGACGTGGCTGATGATGAGGCAACTTCGAGGACGGTGACCTCTTCAACACTCATGATCGTGCCTCCCGCTTCCACAGTAGGCTGTACAGAACCACGCACTTCCACTTTTTTGCCAAGGTACGTCGCGAGATCTAGGTTCTCATCAGACGAACGCAGGAAAACGGTAGATCCATCGTTCAGGCTGAGAGCATGCGTTCCTTCTTGCTGAATCGATGGACCGAGAACTGTTACTGTGCCGACAAAGCTGACATTTCTTGTGGAGGGAAGTGCAACCGAAGATTCCGATGAAGTCGAAGCCATCGAGGAGGACGAAGCATCAGACAGAGGCGTCGGTGTATCTGACGTCACCGGTGCGCAGGCAGTCAACGTACAGAGAAGCAGTCCAGTGAGACCGAGGGATCGGGCAGTCATACGTGAGTGTGGGGAAGTAGATCAAGTATAGACCGAAAAGCACTGTATGTGTAGAGTGCGCGCATGTATCAACCGTCTGAAACAGTGCTCCAAAAATATGCAGATCTGCTCGTCAAGTTTGCTCTCGATGGAGGAAAGGGCCCAGCTCCGAAACAGGTGGTTCAGCTCAATGTTCCTGACTGTGCCAAGCCTCTGTTCGAGCAGATTCTCCGTGCTGTCCTCGACGTTGGCGCCTACCCAAAAGTGAACTTCATCCCCACGAATACAGACCGCATCCTCTATGAACACGCGAGTGATGATCAATTGACGTTTTTTCCTACGGCATTCAAGCGAAGCGAAGTGGACCTGATCGATCATCAGATTTCAATCATTTCAGATCCCAATCCCTCGGAGCTCCAGCACATCGATGCGAAGAAAATTTTCCGAGCTATGGATGCGAGGAGAGCGCAGAGAGAGTGGATCTTTGAGAAAGAACTCCGTGGAGCCTTCAGCTGGACCCTCGCGCTCTATGGCACTCCCGCCATGGCGAAAGAAGCCGGTCTCAGTATTGAGGAATACTGGGAGCAGATCATCTTGGCATGCTTCCTCGACAAGGATAATCCTATCGCTGAGTGGCAGGAGATCCAGCGTCATCAGGTGCGCGTGATGAAGAATCTCAATGCTCTCGAAATCGATTGGGTACACATCGAGGGAGAACACATCGATCTCACAGTCCAGATTGGGCCTCACAGAGAGTGGTTCGGGGGGAGCTGTCGCAATATACCTAGCTTTGAAATCTTCACATCACCAGATTGGAGGGGTACCCGTGGCAAGATATACTTTAACCAACCGCTCTATCGGTACGGCAATATCCTGCGCGACATCACACTTGAGTTCAAAGATGGTCTCGTCGTCAATGCAGATGCCAAGGTTGGTAAAGACGTACTCCTCAGCATGATCGAACGGACGAATGCGAACAAAATTGGCGAGTACTCGCTGACGGATCGTCGGTTCTCTCGCATCACGAAGTTCATGGCGAATACACTCTTCGATGAAAACATCGGTGGTCGCTACGGCAATACGCACCTCGCACTTGGTCGTGCGTACAAAGATACCTTTCCAGGCAATCAATCAACCGTCACAAAAGAAGAGTGGGAGGCATGGGGATACAATGATTCCCCTGAGCACACCGACATCATTTCGACTGAGGATAGGGTTGTCACTGCGACACTGCGGAATGGGCAAAAGTTGATCATCTTCAAGGACGGGCAGTTCGCGGACAGCGTCTACAACTAAAAGAAGGAGCTCGAGCCCCTTCTTTTATACTACACAGTGGTCACTGAGAGAATTATTGCTGTGTCATCAGAGCATCGGTAAAACTCCAGAAAGCATCATTACCCGCAAGCTCGGCGACGCACTCAGATCCGACAGCAAATGGCATCGCGCTTGGGTGGAAGCTCAGAGGGAAGTGTCGGTACACCCACACGACAGAATCACCGTAGGTCTCCATGATCTGCTTGTACGTCGGATGAACACGGTGACAGAAAGGACACTCGAAGTCCGAGTACTCGATGATAGCAATCTTTGCATCTTTGTTACCGCGAACATGCTCCTTATCGAAATCGATAGGAGTCACATTGAGCGCCTCTGTGACAGTAGAATCTTTGCTCTTACCTGTAGGGTTCTTGAGCATGTCATCGATCTCTGTCTTGAAACTGTCAAATGGACGTGCTCCAGACACGAGGCGTCCCTTTCCTGTCTTCAGATCAACGATGATGTTGCCAGGAGTACCTGTCACACCTGAGGCCTGACCCTTCGACATCTGATCATTAATGAGTTCATTGTACTTGTCGCTCGCTAGACATGCAGTGAATGCATCCTCCTCGATGCCGAGATCTTTGACGATCGCTGACATGCGATCTTGCGCGCTGACAGTCGGAGCTTGATCAGTCGGAGCAGACGGAGCAGACGGCGCCTTATTTCCATACAAATTGAGGCCTCCTGATGCGAAAATCAGAACCGCTCCAGCGACAAGGCCCATCAGAAACATTGAAACTCCAAACCATACGTTTTGCTTCTCTGCAGAAGACATGAGAGTAGGGGGGAAAGAAAAGAACTCTGCGATTCTACCTGCCGAAGCCGGAGAAGGGAAGTCAGTCCTCTGATTGTTGAATGTGGTGGTATTCGATACTCTAGGGATACTTTCCCCCATCTCTCATGAGCGTCAAAGGACTTCTTCCCAAATCTCTGACTCGTCGCTCGACTTTTCTCGTCATCGTAGTCTCGCTTCTCATCATTGGCGTCGGTACTGCCGTACTCATGCAGAGAGATTTGAACACAGAACCTGCGCAGAAAAAGTACATTTCCGCCACAAGCTCATTAACAATTGATTTTTCAGACACCATGGATCATTCATCTGTGGAGTCCAAAGCTGACATTCGTGGAATGCAAGTTCGCAGTTCATCTTGGAGTGGAAATGTGTGGAAGATCGAGCCTCAGAAGTCTCTCGACATAGGAGATACGATCGAAGTTGTCATACCAGCAGATACGCTGAAGGCAAATGGTCAGTCTCTCGGAGTCGAGCAGGTCTATGCATTCGTTGTCAGTCTCGCACCTTCTGTATCAGCGATCCTACCGACTCCTGGTAGCGTCGATGTCCCTGTTGACGCAGAATTGACGATCGTATTCGATCGACCGATGGTCCCTCTTACGCAGGTGCAAGGCTCAGCCTCAAAAGTACTGTTCTCCGATGCAAGTGTTACGATAACACCGTCCGTAAGCGGTGCCTGGCGTTGGATGGGGACATCGACAGCGACATTTCGTCCCTCGAAACCACTACTCAAAGCTACCAGATATACTGTAGTGGTACCTGCAGGGATCAAGACAGTGTCCGGTGACAGTGTCGAGACAGAAACTCAGTGGTCTTTTGAAACTGAGCGTCCTCGAGTGACTCTGATTAGCCCTGAATCGGGAAGTACATCAGCGGGCCCTACGAGCAATATTTCCATTCGTTTCAACCAATCGATGGAACGAACGAAGATTGGTGAGTACATTCGACTGTTCGATACGTCGATGTCAAAATCCACAGTAGGAAGTTCTTCTGCGAAAGCTGGAAGTGGAATACTCGTACCTGTGAAGAAGTATCGCTACGGAACAATCGAGGATGGCTCAAAAATGAAGGAAGATCGCACAGTCATCGAACTTGAGCTTGCGTCACCACTTGCGTTCGGTCGTACGTACTCACTGCACATTCTACAAGGCTTACCTGGAATGGAAGGAAATCTAGGTACAGCGGAGACGGTGAATAGCTCCTTTTCTACTGTCGGCGATTTCAAAGTCCTCTCAGCAAATCTCGTAAACGGTCATCTACAGATCGCATTTTCGAGCCCTGTCAGTGCCGAGCAGGTGAAGAGTGGTCTACAGTTCTCACCAAAGATTTCTTTGAAGGATATTGAAGCAAGTACCTACCCATCCTATCAGAACGATTCTCAAAACAACTTGGATCTGTACCTCAACTTTGCGCCAAGTACGAGCTACACGATGACGACATCATCAACGTTCTCTGATATCTATGGGCAAAAATTAGCTAAGCCTTACTCATTCAAGTTTACCACCGACGCTTTAGAACCTGATTTCTTCATTCATCCTCGCTTTAGTTCTTTCTCTATTTTTGAGCGCGGGAAGGCACCAACGTATTTCTTGAACGGACTGAATATTTCATCGTTCAACGTCAATATTGCAGAGCTCGACATGTCGGCATTCAATCGATTGATCCAGAGCAAAGGATTCATTCAGTACTACAATAATAACACGATCGACTTGCACGATTTCGCTACAACAGTACGCGAGTTTACCTTCAAGCCGAAAGCGAAGAAAAATGTCTGGGAGTCTCGATCATTCGATCTCGAGAAGAACTTAGGCACTCTCAAGCCGGGACTCTATGCAATGACACTGAACTCTCCGGAAAAGACTACGCAGGATCGACGTGTCTTCGCAGTGACAAATCTCGGTGTCACCTTGAAGTACTCGGGGAAGAAGGCTCTCGTCTGGGTTGTGGACATCGTCACCGGCAAACCCGTTTCTGGGGCAACAGTGTCCTTCCGGAGTAATGATGGAGGAGTCGCAACATCTGGTACGACGGATGCGAAGGGATTCTTTGAAACGAGCATCAGCCTCGACAAAATCTCAACTCGGTATCAGCCAAACTTCTACGTGACGGTCGAAAAAGGCGATGACTTCACATTCGTCGGGAGCAACTGGAACAACGGCTTTCAGCCGTATGATTTCGATGGCGTCAGTCAAGATTTTGAGTACCTTGGGAGTAGTGACACACGACTGCATTCCTTTTTGTACACAGATCGACCACTGTACCGAGCTGGGGATTCCGTACACTTCAAAGGAATCATTCGACTATTGGATTGGGAGGGAAAATTTTCTGTACCGCAGAAATCCCGCTACACCGTTGACGTCCGGGTGGTGGATGCTCAGCAGAATGAAATATTCAAGAAGACACTGCCTCTGAGCGAGTTCGGAACATTCCATGCAGAGGTTCCTGTCGCGAAAGAAGCTCCGCTTGGTACGTACTCCATACAGGCCACACTTCTACCAGAGGTCAATGATTACAATTCTCGAATGTACAGCTCGTTCTCTGTACTTGCATACCGCAAGCCAGAGTACAAAGTCGACGTCACTCCGGAGAAGACTGATTACAAAAGTGGCGAGACATTCTCTGCGGTAGTCAGTGGTCAGTATTACTTCGGCGCTCCGATGCAGAAGGCAACAGTCCAGTGGAGGGCAAGACTGCAGGACTACTTCTTCAATAAATACACTGAGGCTTGGTACTCATTCAGTGAGGGCTACGGTGACTGTTGGTACTGGAACTGTACTCGTGAGGAATCTCTTCTCACGTCAGGGGAGGGGACTCTCGATAGCAAAGGACGACTCAACGTCTCATTCCCGCTCACGATCGACGAGAAGAAAGTGAGCCAGGGATTGGCTCTTGAAGTCGACATCACCGATAAGAATAATCAAGTGGTCAGCGGTCATGCATCGGTTCTTGTGCATAAGTCTGATGTGTACGTCGGAGTCCGTAGCGACTCCTTCGGTGTGCAGGCAGGGGAGAAGGCAAAGGTCAATCTCATCACGCTGACGAAGGACGGACTTCCTGCCCCGAATGTACGAACGACCGTAACGCTTCTGTCACGAAAGTACAATGTCATCAAAGAGAAAGGAGTTGATGGAGAGTACTACTACACAAACAAAAATGAAGATACCAAGCTTTCGTCCTCGTCTGTTACCACCGATGAGAAGGGGAAGGCCGACACTGAAGTCACGCTTCCGGAGGGCGGAGAATTCATCGTGGTTGTGAGAGCACAAGATGATGCAGGGCGTGAGTCGAAAGCATCGTGGAGTCTCTACGCGTGGTCTGGGGATTACTACAACTGGCCTCGGTCAAACAATGACCGTATGCCGTTGGTCGCAGACAAGCCACTCTATAAGCCAGGGGAGACAGCGAAAATTATCATCAAAAGCCCATACCAAGGCGAGTCGGTACAGGCTCTGGTGACAGTGGAGCGAGAAAACGTACTCAGTAAGCAAGTCATCACTATTACGAAGAATGCACAGGCAATCGACGTACCGATTACGTCCGACATGATCCCCACAGCCTACGTCTCCGTGACCGTCCTCAAGCCACGCATCGGGGAAACATTCAATGAGTTTGGTCTCGATACCGGCGCTCCAGCGTTCAAAATTGGTTATACGAAACTAAAGATCGATACCGAAGAAAAACGCGTAACGATGAAAATCGTCACCGATAAGAAGCGCTACCTACCGAGGGAGAAAGTGGTTGCTCGCATCGAGACAGTCGATCAAGGTGGCAATCCAGTACAGACAGAGCTGTCACTCGCCGTCGTTGATAAGAGTGTCCTCGATCTCGTAGCCTTCAAGAATCCTGACCTCATCGATTACTTCTATCACGAGCGAGGTCTCGGCGTCATCACGTCGAACATGCTCGCGTATCTGATGGAGCGCTTCAAGCCGGGCTCGAAGGGTGGAGGCGGTGGAGGAGACGAAGGGGGCGACACCTCCACGCGATCCAATCTCGTCGATACTGCCTACTGGAATCCATCCGTCGTCACAGATAAGAACGGGATCGGATCTGTGACGTTCACGCTGCCAGACAATCTGACGACGTGGCATCTCTTAGCCTTGGGATCAACAAAAACGCATCAGTTCGCCGTCGAATCCACTGAAATCATTGAGACGAAGAACGTCATCCTTCGACCGGTGCGACCACGATTTGCAGTGCGTGGTGATCAGATAATTCTAGGAGCTGTGGTTCATAACTACTTACCATCGAAAAAAGTCTTCACGGTGAGCCTCCAAGGTAAAGGCTTCAAACTCACTGGCTCCGAGAATCAGAAGGTGTCGATCGATCCGGATGGCAACACCAAGGTTCTCTTCCCCATCACGATCGACGAACGGTCAGACAGCGCCACCTTCAAGTTCTCGGCGACGACGGATGGAGGGACTGACACGATCGAGGAAGTCATTCCGGTGTACGAATTTGGCATCGCGCAGACGAATGCCACGAGTGGCATGACTGAGTCGGCCACGTCTGAGGTGGTTCGCGTACCCACGAAGGCTGATGCCTCGGTCGGAAAGCTGAGCGTGAAGGTTGCTCCATCGCTCGCCGTGAACCTCCCCACAAGCCTAGAGTTCCTCTCGCAGTATCCGTATGGATGTAGCGAGCAAACGATGAGCTCGCTCGTGCCAAACATTGCCCTCAAACAACTACAGGGTTTTGAGCAGTTTGCGTTCGTCGATGCCAAGACGCTCGACAAGCGTGTCACCGTTGGACTACAAAGACTTCTGACCTTCCAGCGTCACGACGGAGGATTTGGCTACTGGGAGAGTGGCGAGATCAGCTACCCGTACCTCACTGCCTACATTGTCTACGGTCTTCGCATCGCGAAGGACGCTGGGTACCATGTTGACCAGTCCATGCTCGATCGAGCGCTCTCATACTTGCGGACACAGTCGCGTGGACTCACGAAAACTTCAGTGACTCTTTCTGCTCCTGTGCGAGCATACATTCTGTATGTTCTCTCTGAATTTGGGGAGACAGATTCTTCTCTCCTCCTCGCGGAGGCAAAGAAGCGTCAGGATCTACCGATCGTATCGAAGGCTTACCTTGCCATGGCACTGAAAGCAGGGAAACAAGACGCAAAAGCGAAGGAACTCATGAACGAAATTCTCTCATCCTCCGTTCAGAGCGACAGACTACTACGCTTCCACGATGCGAAGGCGAACGCCTACTATGAAACGATGAATACCGATGACAATACGAATGCGGTCGTGGCTCGAATGTTCCTCAGAGTCGATGCAACACACGTATTGCTCCCGAAGATGATCCGTGGCCTGCTCTCCATGAGGCACGACGGCCACTGGGACACGACACAATCGACTGCCCAGTCAGTACTCACCCTCGTTGAATATTTGAAGAAAACAAAAGAACTCGACTATGACTTCACGTCAACGATTCGCGTGGGCAAGAAGAATGTGAAGACCTACACAATGAAAGGCCCAGAATTACTATCCTACGAAGTTTCTACTGCCCTTGAACAATTACCTCGTGGTGAGGATCTCTCGATCGACCTCGAGAAAAAGGGAACGGGCAGACTGTACTACGACGTACTGCTCTCGTACTTCTACACACCAAAGATCATTCCTCCAGCCGATGAGGGCATCGGGATCACGAGAGAGACGATGCCATTCTCAGATGCAGACTCTGCGATGAAGGTCGGCACCACACATAAAGTGCGGTTGACGATAACGGTACCAGCTAGTCGATACTTCGTTGCTGTGGAATCGATGCTTCCAGCCGGCTTCGAACCGATCGACCTCCAGTACGCGACCTCACAACAGAATCTTCTGGAGAATGTAGCGAATAACCCAGGGAAGAATTGGGACGATTACTACAGAAACCAAACATGGAGGTTCTCACACATTGAGTATCGTGATGACCGGATTTTCTTGTTTGCTGATGAACTCCCTCCCGGAGTGTATCGCTACGAGTATCTTGTTCGTGCGACGACGCCTGGAACATTCAAGGAGCGCCCCGCTCGCGTGTGGGAAATGTACTATCCAGAGACTTTTGGTCAGACGAGTGGTGGGCCCATCACCATCAGTGAATGACATACCGTGGCGAAGGCATCACGTCTGGTGCCTTCGCCAACACTTATGAAGTACGTTCTCATCTGTATCGGCGCAGGTTGCGTGATGCTCGTCACGTTTCTGATCATTCCACTCCCTGCTGTCTTCACGACTTCTGTGCACTCTGCAACGATCGAAGACAGACACGGAGCTATCCTTGCTACATCACGAGCCACGGAGGATGAGAGAATTCCTACCGAGAGTGCCATTCCTCAGGTTGTGATCGATGCGCTCGTCGCTACGGAAGATCGCACGTTCTTCCGTAACCCCGGCGTGAGTCTCAGAGGACTCGTTCGTGCCTTCGTGCGGGACATTCGTGCAATGAGGATCAAAGAAGGCGGTAGCACGATCACACAGCAACTTGTCCGTCTCAGACTGTCGCCAGAGAGAAGAGGGATCGCCTACAAGACGTACGAGATCTTGCTCGCACTGAAGATTGGTATGCGATGGGACAAGCAAAGGGTACTGCAGGAGTTTCTCTCGACAGCGTACTTCGGCCAACATGCCTACGGTAT
>CAZDQZ010000009.1:16249-22716 GCA_964507835.1 uncultured Candidatus Peribacteria bacterium
TACGTGAAGCAGAATAGACCAGAAGAACTACGCTCAGCGCCGAGTGTGAGGACAACAATCGATCTCGAGCTTCAGACAAAAGTTGAGCAGATTGTGACGTATCAGCTCGAGAAACTACGAGAGAAGAATGTCACCTCTGCAGCAGTTGTCGTCCTCGATGCAACGAACGGTGACATTCTTACGATGCTCGGTTCGCATGACTTCTACGATGATGATCATGACGGACAAGTCAATAGAGCACTCGCAGAGAGACAACCGGGGTCTGCACTGAAGCCATTCACGTATGCATTGGCGCTGAAGCAGGGGATGACCCCTGCAACAGCGATTGCCGACGTCGAAACGCAGTTCTTCACACAGGAAGGGAATCCCTACATCCCTCGCAACTACGACTACGAACATCACGGTCTCGTCCGTTTGAGAGAGGGCCTTGCGAACTCCTATAACATCGTCGCAGTGAAAATTTTAGAGCGCATTGGTGTGCAGTCGCTCCTCAACTTCCTGAAGACCATCGGCATATCGACACTCAACAAGACGCCTGAACACTACGGCCTCGCCCTCACGCTCGGGAGTGGCGAAGTCACTCTCCTCGAACTCACACGAGCGTACGCTATGTTCGCTCGGGGAGGACTGACACTCAGTGAACGGTTGCTACTGACGGATCCTGTGGCTGTGGGTCATCCTGCACTCACGCCTGATGTTGCATGGCTGATCACTGATATTCTCAGTGACAAAGACGCTCGTCTCGCAGAGTTCGGCTCCTCCGGACCGCTTTCGTTTAGCTTCCCCGTCGCTGTAAAGACCGGAACGACGCGAAACTCGCGCGACAATTGGACGATCGGCTACACGCCGACACGCGTCGTGGGTGTGTGGGTGGGCAATGCCGACAACACTCCGATGAAGGGTACCTCCGGTGTCACCGGTGCCGGACCGATCTTCCACGACGTCATGATCGAGGCGATGAAGAATCAGGAGATGTTGTCATTCCCTCGTCCGCGCAGTATTTCCGAGCAGAGGATCTGCAAACTCTCCGGGAAACTACCGACTCCTCTCTGTCCTGAAACCATCACAGAATACTTTGTCTCTGGCACACAACCTCGAGAGAACGATGACATGTATCGACTCCTTCCGATCGATACACGCACGGGGCTTCTGGCAGGAGAGTCTTGTGAGAAGACTTTCGTTGCGTCAAAACCGTTCGTCGTATTTCCATCAGAACTGAAGACATGGGCACGTGAGAACGGATGGGCTGTGCCACCGGATGCGTACTCACCTCTGTGTTCCATACCGATGAAGACAGTTGATGAAAGCAGTGATGTCCGTATTACCTCGCCGGGACCGGGTACATCGTTTTTGCTCGATCCTCTGATCCCAAATGACCAAGAGAGAGTCATTCTAACAGCAGTGGCACCAGTTAACGTGGAGTCTGGTCAGTGGTTTATTAATGATCAGCTTGTCGCGACTGCGGTTCAGCCAGACTTCAAGACATCGTGGATACCAACTGCAGGCAGGCACACAGTCCGGTTCACTACAGAGAACTTGAACGATCAAGTAGACATCGAAGTATTCATGCCAACCGAATGATTCAATTTTGCACTCTCCTATAGTACACTGCTACAGCATGAGTAACCTCAATCAAACCAGAGAGCTCAGAAGATTAGCATCAGAGCTTAGTAGCTTGCGGGAAAGTGCATGCCAAAGTGGTAACTGTATGAAAGCTCCAGATGATGCTAAAAACGGAGTACTTCTCGCACGGGCAAGACTCGTACTAACTCTTCTACTTCCTGAGGGAAATACTGATAAATTGGTGACTTCATTTCGTCAGGCGATCGCTGCGATGACCCAGTCTGCACGTGCTATCGATGTCATTTCATCAGAGGATCTTCCTTCGTAACAATGTTCATCACATAGAGCTTAATTTGATATTATGCACACAGTGTGTTATAATTAACAAATGAAACCAAAACACAAAGTTCTCATTGTTGGAGGTGGATTTGGTGGTGTGAAAGTTGCTCAGATCCTTGCTTCGAAATCAACTGAGTTTGTCGACATTCAGCTCGTCGATCCGAAGTCGTACATGGAGTACCACGCGGCGAGTTACCGTCTCGTGACGGGCAGATCACCAATGGAAGTGTGTCTACCGTACCGTGAGCTCTTTCAGGGGCTACACGTCCAAGTCGACAGCGACACGATCGACCACGTCGATCCTGCACGGAAGATCGCCCGAGGAAGAAGCGGAACGCAGTATCATTATGACTCCCTCATCCTCGCTCTGGGAGCACAGCCCGATACATATGGAATCCCTGGAGTTCTCGAGAACTCATTCAATGTGCAATCATCGATGAATGCGCTGAAGCTGAAGCGTCATCTCCACGACGTGTTTGAGAAGTCATTTTTGCGAAAGAAGCTTTCGACGATCCCACGTTTGCACTTCGTCATCGTCGGTGGGGGCGCTACAGGTGTCGAGCTATCGGGAGAAATCGCACACTACGTACAGGGCATCGCACGTGCACATGGAATCGATCCGACACTCAGTACAGTCGATCTGATCGAAGCAGGCCCCTCGATCCTCAGTGCGTTCCCACAGAGACTCCGGGAGAAAATCTCGAAGCGTCTGCATACACTCGGCGTCAATATCTTTCTCAATCGAACCATCACAAAGGAAGATTTCGATGGAGTACATCTGACGGATGCAGACATCAGAACTAAAACGGTGATCTGGACGGCAGGAATGCGTGGCGCTGAACTACTGAGCCGGATCGAAGGGATGAAGACTGATCGAAAGGGTCGAGCACTAGTTGATGATCATTTGCGGGCAACTGGACTTGAAGACGTGTACGTGATCGGGGACTCAGCTTCGACCAAGTTCGCGGGGATGGCACAGACCGCACTCAGTGATGCTGTGCACGTTGCGCAGTCAATTATTGCGCAGGAACATCATACGAAGATGAAAGACTACAAACAACCATCCCCAAGTTATGCTGTTCCGGTAGGACCCAACTGGGCGGGTGTCATCTATCACGACATGACATTCAGCGGTTACATCGGCTGGATACTTCGTAGATCGGCAGATCTGCGTGCATTCCTCGCACTCCTTCCATTCAGGAAGGCGCTTCGAGCATTCATCGCTGGACACACTTGCATTGAATCGTGTCCCGTGTGCAGGCAAGAAAACTAGTTGGCTGAGTGATCGCACTTTCGATAGGCTGTCTGTATGAGAGGAGCATTATTGACGAAGTATCTCGGCATCGTCGTACTCACTGGCATCGTGGTCGCGGTCGCGTTCGGGTCTTCCATTGATCATGAGTTTGTCACATGGGATGACACGATTCTCATCACCGAGAACCCGATCGTGCAGACTCCTAGCCTGAAGAATGTAGTAAAGGCATTTACCTCCTATGATCCCGAGCTCTACATCCCGCTGACCTTCGTCTCGTACCAGATCAATTCAGTCGTCTGTGGTCTCAGTCCGTCATGCTTCCATGCGACGGATCTCGTACTCCACACCTTCAATGCCGTGCTCGTCTATGCTCTCTTCGCATCGTTCATCGGGAGTGACCTTATCGCCCTGGTCCTGGCTCTGCTCTTCGCCGTTCATCCACTCAATACAGAGGCAGTCGTCTGGGCCTCTGCGAGGAAGGACACGCTCTCGACACTCTTCTTCCTCAGTTCTCTCCTCGCGTACATCCAGACGCGGAGTGCAGGAAAAGCGCATCGATGGCTTCTCACTTCGATCATTCTCTTCATGCTGGGCCTCCTCTCGAAAGTCAGCATCATCATGCTCCCGGTCGTGCTTCTGCTCATCGATGTTCTGGAGCAGAGGCGTGACTATAGGAAGATGATCATCGAGAAACTGCCATACATCGCTCTCGCGATTCTCTTCGGGATCGTGGCGATCATCGGGAAGTCGAGCGTGCTCGAGTCGACCAGTCTCACGGAGAAAATCCTCATGGGGATGAGGAGCACGATGTTCTATCTCACGGCGTTCGCCCTTCCTGTGAATCTCTCAGTCATGGTGCCGTACAGTGGAGAGATTTCTCTCGTCGAACCTGCGTTTTACCTCTCTGCCATCGTTCTCATAATTGCATTCGGAGCAACAGTAGCTCTGCGTAGGAGAGTCCCGACACTTTTCTTCGGAGCTCTGTTCTTCATCGTAACACTCGCTCCATCATTCACAAACTTCGCCAAGGGAGGGGACATCTACATTGCTTCCGACCGCTACGCATACGTGCCGATGCTTGGCCTCCTCCTGCTCATCGGTTTCGCACTGCAGAGCTTCCTGGAGGGATCGAAGACGAAGAGAGTGTTTCAGTCAAGACAGCGAATCCTCGCAGGAGTGCTTATCTTCATCGTAGGTGTGTCACTAAAGCTAAGCCATGCACAGGCTGAGACGTGGAAGAACAGCGAGACACTCTTCACGCACACGGTTTCTCTCTACCCTGGAGCCAGAGCAGCTCTGACGAATCTGGGTATGGAGAAGCTAAAGAAAGGGGAGTACCGAGAGGCGCTCACGCTCTTCGATGAGTCACTCGTGATCAAGAACGATGTAAGTGTGAGAGCGAACAGAGCATCGGCTCTGTATCTGGGTGGCGATACGGCTTCTGCCAAAAAAGAGTACGCATCGATCCTCAAAGAGAACCCAACGCTGGCAGAAGCACATTACAACCTAGGCAACATTGCACGTAGAGAAAAGCAACTCACGGAAGCGATTCAGTACTACAAAGACGCCCTCGCCATCGACCCTACGTACTTCAACGCACTGAATAACCTCGCGTCTCTCTACGCTGAAACTGGTGATATGGAGAACACAGCAAATACGTACGCTTTCCTCTCGGATGCGTATCCAGATTCCGCGGATTCAGCGTTCAATGCAGGGGTTGCATCCGAACACCTCAAGCAATTTACTATCGCACAGAAATATTACGAACGTGCGATGAAGGCAGATCCCACCGACGCGACCACTCTCGCAAGCCTGGCGACAGTGCTCTACGAACAGGGTCAAATCGATCCTTCAGCCCGTACGCTGATGCAGGCGATCGATCTCGATCCGAATAATACGATAGCAATCACTCTCGCACTTAGGATGAAGAAGGATGGGTATGCGAAGTAGTACACTTTTGCGTTGCTGTATTTCCGAGCGAAGAATGGTTTACCATGAGAGAGTTCGTCTCATCGAACGATTCGAATGGTGAAGCTGAAGGGACTAAACCCTCGACCCCCTCAATGCGAATGAGGCGCTCTATCAGCTGAGCTACAGCCCCTATTTTCATTTCTCAATTGTTAATTATCAACTATTCATTATTTTCTGGTGGCCCAGGGCAGAATCGAACTGCCTACGCCTGCCTCTTCAGGGCAGCGCTCTACCAATGAGCTACCGGGCCGACATTGATAATTCTAGCAAAATATTCTCAACAGAGAAGCGATTCCATTGTACAAATAAGAGAAAAATTGACAAAATAAATTAAATTATTATTGTAGCATAATGGAAGTTTGCCTAGTTGACTACCAAGAGCATCGGAAATCGGACGTAATACAAATGCATGCTGAAGTATTCGGAAACTCTTTAGCTACATCTGTTTACGCTGAAAAAATCCTTTCAGTAGGAAAGAATGTACTTGCCCTTGATAACGACAAAGTAGTTGGATTTGGATTGGGTGCCACAGTTGGAGACGCACCTAGATCGAGTCAATCGTCACAGCTAGATTCAATCAATAGCCTTATAGAGTGGTCAGAGAGTAATGATACTCGGAGTGCCCTCGCAGTGATACTAACTCATAATTGGTCGAGAGAAGTTACAGTCACTGGCTTTGATTGCGATCATGAAGATGAGCCTGTAAGAGCACTCAACAGCGACTGGTACATGTCATATCTAGCAGTTGCACCAAACTACCGATCGAATGGTTTAGGCCAGAGACTAGTAGAATATCGTATGAACATCGCCCGTGCATGCCAGGCAAGCAAAGTCTTTGCACTTCTTCATACAGAAAGTCTAGGGGTCGTTCGAATCTACGAGAAACTTCAATTCATTCCAATCATTGAACTTTCAAATGCCTACCCAGATGGATCTCCATCTCGACTTGTGTATAAAAAATTATAGTCCTCACAGCTATCCACATCCACAAGCACTAAGTATTCACCATCAGGTGCAGGACAACTGACATATCTATACATTCGTAAAAAATCGAAAATAATGATAAGGGCAGACAGAAAGATAGTACGAAACTACGCGTCTCAAATAGTGCAACTTCACTACTTCCCCTTTCTCACCATGGGTGCCATCACTCCCTTTATCGTTCTGCTCATCGTTGCTTTGATCTTCAACTACATCCCAATGGATGGCAAACTGAAGCAGATCGGCTATATCATCATCGGCATCGTCGCCATTGTCCTACTCCTAAAACTGGCAGGCATCCTGTAGGACTAGCGCAAATACTCATCCACACGCTTCTCGCCGATGAACACGGCGTCGT
>CAZDQZ010000010.1:0-2494 GCA_964507835.1 uncultured Candidatus Peribacteria bacterium
CCCTCGTGCATCGTGTGCGTTCGCTGGAAGTGCGCAGCGTAGGGATTTCTGCCGAGGACGCGAAGCCGTTGAGCTTTGTCAAAACGAATGGGATCCATGGCGCATAGCATAGCGAATTGTTTATATTTTTCACACTTTCTTTGTGCGCGACAAAGAAAGTGTGCAAAGAAAGCGCGTGCGCCAACTCCCACGGCTCGGCGCATCAGTGCGCCTCGCCAGACCGCAGACCCCCACCTGTGGCGCACGCCATCCCTTTGGATGCTTTAGTAGCTAACTCAGAGTAACAATTACCACTGTCACGGTGAGGAGCCCCGCGCACGGGGCGTCTCGAACCGTCAGTGTTACGCCGCCTGTGACGGTTGCACATTTTCCTGCCTCTTCTTCGCCTCTTCTGCTTGTTTCTGTGCACTTGCGATGAGAGTACGTGCTTTTACCTTGTCTTCTTCGGACATCGCATCCCACATCTGTTTCGGGCGTTGATTGAGGAGAACATCTTTGGCTTGGAGCACGGCATCATCGAGCGAGCGAGCGAGATCTTTTTGTAGTTGCTCCTGCTCTGCTTTCGAGAGAGTCTGATCACCCATCGAAGCGAGTTTGGATGAGAGCATACCTGTTATTGCCTTCTTTTCGCTTGCGAGCTTTTCCTGGAGCTTCGTCATCGTGTGTGCATGAAGCACACCGGGTGCCTCGCCATCGGGTAGCCACTCGACGAAGTTCTCTTCCTGACACTCGGTACCGAAGCGTACGAGCATCGGCTGGACGTGTTTCATGAGGTACGAATCGATGTTGTATCCGACAGCTGTTTCAAACGACGTAGCGTCCGACGAAAGATTTTGTGTGATGACACCGGCAGTGATGATGCTCTGAACGGATTCCGATTTTTCGAGATCTTTGTAAGCCTTGATGCGTTCGTCGGGGCTCTTGGAAGTATCTGTGAGCGTGGAGGGGATCTCTCCGCCCAGTGCTTTCTTGTAGGCGATCTGCCCCATGATCTCAGCGTTGCGTAGGAGAACGTAGACATCGGCGCCCGAGCTAATCGGCGTCAGCATGCTCTTCGACTCACCGAGGATGTACTTCACCTTGGCGTCATACAGCGCTTCGAGAGCCTTCGCTTCTTCTGGTGTTGGTGTGCGTGGTTTGCCTGTTTCATCGACTTGGATACTCACGGAGGTCGTATCTTCCACGAGCGTGCGGATCTTCGTTTCATTCGTCGATCGAATGTCGGTGACGAGTTGATTAAATTGTTTTTCAGTATCTCCATTGAACCATTCGTACCACAGTGCGATTTGTCCAAGTCCTCCAAATTTGTAGACCCATCTCCAGTCATCGAAGCCGAAGTCCCAGAGGTGCCCCGCACCATTCGTGAGGTATCCATAGCTTCTGAGGTTCGCAGTCATCGTAGAAGGGTCATAGCCTTCTGCACGCCAGTCCTTCGTCGTGCGAGATTTTTCCTGCGACCATTTGTTTCCTTGGTATGCCATTCCGAGTACGGCGGTGATGGGGAGTGTCGCGAGAGCGACGGGACCGGCAACGGCTCCTACGGTTCCTCCCACACCTGCCAGCACGATGCCACCGGAGACGGCACCCACACCCGCGACACCGACTTGTGCTGCATTGATCGCTTGCTGTTCACGGTACGCACGCTGGAGTTTGTCATTGCCTCCGCGTGCCTGGAGGGCGTCGATCTTCGATTGCGCTTCCATCATTTCTGCGGTGGCGGTGTAGATGGTGAAGACGTCTGCGACGACTCCAGCGACTTGTAGGCCTTTCATGATCTTCGCAGTTTTAGAGAAAGCTCCAGCGATGTCTCCTCCTTTGTCTGCAATGCTGATCACCTTCGCGAGCCTGCTTTCACTCGTGGCGATTTTTGTGAGGAGTGATGCATCCTCGATGCCACTTGCGACTTTATTGAGTGACGCAACAGCGTGTACTGGATCATCGGCTTTGCTCAAGTAACTCATCACTGCCTTTGCGAAGTCGTCCGACTCGTTGATCGCTTTCGCTAGCTTCGAGTCGATCGTGCCGTTTTTTAATGCGTCGATGACTTTCGTCGGAATGACACCTGTTTTTTCGAAGCGAGCGAGGCTCTTCAATGTTGTTTCGATATCGACGATGTCACCAGCTTCTTTGAAGGCAGAGCCAGCTTTGCCTGCGGAAGATGCGGTGGAGCCGACGACTTCTGCATCGATGATGTCGATGGCACCAGGCTTCACTGGCGGTTTCTTTCCCGTAATTTTTTCAGCGATGACGTCGTACCACCCCTCGCCAATATGTCGTCCGTTCCACAGAGTATCGATGTCACCCATGCGAGAGACGGTCGCATTCTTAAATCTCTCCCTCGCAAGTTCGCGGAGAGCCTTCTGCAGGTCTGCATCACTGAGCGATTTCCAATCAGCGACCTTGAGATGCCACTTCGCTAGCCATCGCATATTCTTTGGTGATCCAGCTTCGATGATCTCGATCCATTCTTGTCTGACTCCTGCGTGAGCACAAA
>CAZDQZ010000010.1:2594-21890 GCA_964507835.1 uncultured Candidatus Peribacteria bacterium
GATCCAGCTTCGATGATCTCGATCCATTCTTGTCTGACTCCTGCGTGAGCACAAAGTGTATTGAAACGCCTTCCTTCTGCTCCGAGTCGCCAGACATTGCGTGTGTCTCTGGCAGTGTAGAGGCCTTCACGAATCATGCGGGCAGGCCCCAGGAATGGCGTGGCATTCATGATCATTCGTGATTTGATGCCAGTGAGGATCGGTCCACCGCCGATGGTGACGCGTTTCACCGCGTTCAGTACTTCTCCCGTAACAGCGAGACACACGCCTCCACCGATGAGCGAGCCGATCGTTTGACCGAGTGCATTCGTATTTCCCGGCGTCGCCCCCTCTGTGCCGATCGAGTAGAGCTGTCGTACGGCATCGATGTGCGCATACGTATAATTTTTGAGATTTGAGAGATCAACGAAACCCGTGAGTGGATTGACATCAAAGAAGAACACGAAGGATCCAGCAACTGCTGCGATTCCTTTCCAGTCCTTTCCCGTGAGCTTCTCAAGCTTGATTCTGCCGTCTTGGTACTGTTTGCGGAGATCCTCCAGAGCACTCGTGACGAAGACATCGATATCTCCTTGTCCGTGCCAGAGCTTTCTACTGAGCTCCTCTCTCTTTTTCTTTCCGTCGATAGATGGGTCGATGCTGAGGTCGTACTCTTCCTTTTCTCCGTCCTTCTTCCATCTGATGATTCCATCCTTGATCGATACCGTGATGCCGACAGCCTTGAGAGTGTCGATGAGATCCTTGAGTGCTTCTTTGGTCTCTGGGTCTTTCTTGGCCTCTGTGCAGTTCTCGAGCGTGAATTCTTGTCGGTACTGATCGAGACAGGCGATTGCGTGTGCGTATTTTTCATCTTTCTTCTCTTCGACGGCACGGATATCCGATGGCACATTCGTTTTCTGTTTGATGAGTTCTTGCTCCAAGTTGTCCATGCAACCCATATTTCTATGGAAGATGATTTCCTCACTCGTGAGACCGATGGCATCGGGAACACTTTCTTTGAGCCCGCTCAAAAATTCCATCGATTGATCTTTCACCCATGTTCCGAAGTCATCGATTGCACCACCGATCACCGTCGCATGCGTACGGACACTGGTGATGAAACTATGGAGCGATCCATCTGCAGGCTCATCCAGAACAATGTGACCATCCTCTTCCGCTCCTACTTTGATGAGACTCTTGATGTCTTCTGGGAGGAATGTTTCCTTGAGCTTCTTGTATGCAGTGAAGGCACCGAGTGCACCACCGACCAGGAGGAGGAGCGAGATGAATTTATGCTTCTTTGCTGATGCGATGCCGAAGTTTGTGAGTGCTTTTGCGATTGCAAGTGCTTTCTCGCCGATCGACATCGTTCCTCTGATGATCGCTTGGAGGACGCCCATCTGGTACGCGAGGTACGTTCCTGCGAGGACGAGAGTGGCATTGTCTTTCATCCACTGCTCGATGGAGAGAAGTGCATATTTTCCGTTCGCTTCCCAGTTTTTCTCTGCAACGTTTGCCCGTCGGTACGTAGTACCTTTCTCTGTGCGTACCTCGTATTTCTTCTCCATATCTTCCATGAATTTTTCGTACGCTGGCGAAGATGCGCCCGGCGCGAGCTGGAAGATTTCTGTTCGAATCTTCTCTCGATTGTTCTCTACGCCACTTGTGTAACAGAGATCGTCTGCTTTTTTATAGTCGTCTTCATTCATTCCGTATTTTGTCCACGGCTGTAACTCATGACGGAAATCATCAGTTTTTTTCTCAACGGCATCTTTGCCTTTCTCGAGGAGTTCCTTGCCTTGTGCGACCGCAGAATCTTTCATCGACTTCGTCCCATCCATGAACGCCTTCGCGTCTTTGAGAACACCTGCCAGATCCTTGAGGCCGTGCTTCATCAGCCACGAGATGCCAAGCAGGCTCGCGACCCCGATAATGCTCCCGATGAGCACTTTCTTGACGAGACCTCCGGGCTTCCCCTTTACTGCTTCTTTACCATCGTTGACGGCGGTATCGATGTGATGCGTAAACCATCCCGCTACTTTCTTGACGGTGCGGACAGGGTGGAGGACGGCACCGATAACCACTTTAGTCGTTTTGTACGCGAGGTACGCTCCGAGTGTTGTGACAGCGGTAAGTTTGAGTGCATTGACTGGATTTTCTTTTGCGTAGTCTATGGCTCTGCCGGTCATGTCGATCGCTTGGTCAACCACGCCATCGTGGAGCTCGCGTTGCAGTGTCATAGCCTCTAACCGCAGATGTTCGATGGTTTGAATATCAGCGACGAGTTGCTCTTTTTGTAGAAGGAGAGCGCTTCGTTGCGCGGTTTCTGCCATCGCTAGTTTCTGGTCGATTTCTAGCATCTCTTTCTTCTTCCCCTCGGTTTGCTGACGCAGGATTGCGAGTTTTTCATTCAGTGCTTTGCGCTTTTCTACCTTTGGCATGGTTTCTGCTTTGAGGGCTTCTAGGCCATCTGCCACAGTTTTCGTTTTTTTTTCGCTTGGCACATCGACGGATGGAGGTTGTGTTTTTTCTTTCACTACTTCGATGGGGTCGATGTGTGTCATATTTTTGGTTTGAGAGAGGTTTATCTAGATATTCTAGCAGAAAAACCTATTTCGATCACCGACGATACATTGACTATTTTCTATTACGTTGTATTTTATGCATATATGAAAAGAATTTTTGACAATTCAGCGATGGAAGTGTGTCTACCGCTACGAAAATTTTTCAAGGCGACGACTCATCTATCTTTGTACACTGTGTCTTTTGGAATGCTCGTTGGTGTTGCCCTCCCCTGGTCAAGCAAGCATCCGTGGTCGCAGGCGATTCTATATCGACGCTTCGATTCCATTCGCCAGGTTTCCTGCGAGCCCTTGCGCTGTATGAACGGTGCCTTCATCCCGACGTGTGATGCGTGGGGACGTCCTATCGCGTACGTGCAGTCACCGTGTCGAGGGAGGTAATGAGAATTGTATGAACTATCAGAATAAATCTTCGGCGCCAGATTTTCTCCTCTATGACACCTCTGCAGGTGGAGATACGATATTGCCTTCGACAGAGTTGCTCATTCGTCGACACTGCTCGACTCCGTCGAGTGCGCAAACTGTTCTTGATGGGATTGTAAGTAATACACAAAGAAATCCCTTTCGTCCTGGAAACATAAAATTCGTGCAAGAATGTGGGGTATCACACATTGCCTCAGTTGTTGATAAGACACTTCATTATGCCTCTCTCATAGCTGAGTATCGACAACAGACTGCTCAGCGTGTCGCTCCCATTCTGCGAGTGATCTCCCCTCTGATTTTCGAGAAGTTGAATAACATTCTGGAGCGGAATGATGTTCCTATAGCGAGATCGATAGATCAGTTCTTTACAAATCTTATCGAACCGTATTTGAATGAAGGTGTTCGTTCTACTCTTCAGGAGTATATGGATGTACATGAATATGATGCAAACATCGCCTTACTTGCCGAAGTCATCAGAAAACGTTTAATGGCACAGGGTATTGAGAGCCCCTCCGATGATCGTACTACTGTCCTGTCCGTTCTCTCTCCTGCATTTAGAGCTCCGATTCATTGGTATACACGCGTTTTCGCATCGGCCATTCGTCTGAGTAGAATGCAGTATCATTCAGCTTTAACTTCACCAGAATTAGTGCAAGTTACTCAGAGAGAACATAGAAAGATGGATGCACTCACGTTGATGCCCATGGAAAAATTTCGATCTCTCGAGAATGTTGTAATGACCGGTGATCCTGATGAAGGATCATTGTCCGGCGGTGAATGGGATTCAAATGACGATGGATTTTTGTGGTTGAGCAGAGATCCTCAGACAAGAGAAATAGTAGGTTTAGAAATTAAAGAATCTGCTTTTTTGCGTACTCGGTATAATATTTTTTTGAAAACGACTGGCTGTTCTGGGCGCGGTGGCCCTCTACGGGCAATGATGAAATTTATTGATAGACTGATGGAAACAAGCGTTTTGCCAACATTGCGTCGTTTGGATCAGCTTGCGGTGAAAGAAAGTCTTGTATGATACGGAGCCGTGTGTTTGTTGATGTTGAAAGAATTTGGGGGTGATTGATGCCTCCATGCACCTTGTTTAGACTTGATCAAATAAAATCTTTTCAAATCACTTGACCGTGGGTCATCTCATCTTTACACTCCCTCAGCTTTCAATCAGAAAGCACCTTACTGTTCCGATCTGCCTCCATAGAAAGAAGGACAAGCAGATGCGATGGAACCTCCAAGGATTTCTCCGCACTCTATGATCCCAGGCGTCATCGCCCGCAAAGTCGGTATGTCTCGCGTCTTCCTCCCCACAGGAGAAGCTGTCGCAGTGACGTATCTCAAGATCGAGGACAACACGGTTGTTCGCACGAAGACAAAAGAGAAAGACGGCTACGATGCTGTCGTTCTCGGTGTTGGCCAACACATCATGCGCACACGGAAGGGGAACGAGATCAAGAAGTTCAAAGAGCAGAAAGAATTCAAAGTATCATCGCTCGAGGGCATCAATGCTGGAGCGACTGTGACGATTTCCATCGTCCCTGTTGATAGCCAGGTAACGGTAACGAGCACAAGTAAGGGTAAGGGTTTCCAGGGTGTTATGAAGCGTCACCACTTCTCCGGAGGTCCCAAGAGTCACGGTTCACACTTCAAGCGCGAGCCAGGTTCTGTGGGTATGCGTACATGGCCAGGTCGTATCCACGCCGGCAAGCGCATGCCAGGACACATGGGTCTGGAGACTGTCACGATCAAGCATCGCCCAGTTGTCGTGTCTGATGCCGATCAGAAAGTAATCGCTGTGAAGGGTCCGATTCCGGGTCCCAATGGCGCTTATATCTACGTTCACGTCGAACCTTCCACTTCCAAGAAATAATCTCTCCCCATGACTATCGACCTCTACACATCAACGGGTACCAAGAAGGGGACGCTTGACCTCCCTGCAGGGCTTTTCGAGGCTAACATCAACCGTGGTCTCATGCACCTTGCTCTCATCCGTCAGCAGAGTAACCGCAGGACGCCCGTCGCTCACGTCAAGCACAGAGGTGAGGTTGTCGGTTCCACGAAGAAGATGTTCCAGCAGAAGCACACAGGTGCTGCTCGTCGCGGTCCGAAGCGCAGTCCGCTCCTCAAAGGAGGCGGAAAGGCTTTCGGTCCACGCAGTGAGGCAAACTTTACGAAGGAGATGCCAAAGAAAATGCGTCGTGCTGCCCTCTTCTCATGCCTTTCCTACCGTGCGAAGCAAGGTGCCATCATCGGTCTCGAAGAGTATCCAGCAGATCAGATGAAGACGAAGGATTTCATGACGCTCTTGAGGAAGCTCCCTGTTGAGTTCGGTCGCAAGATCGTCCTCGTGACAGACAAGGCACACCGTGCTCTCGAGCTTTCTGCTCGCAACGTGACTGGTGTGAAGGTCCTCTACGTTCAGTATTTGAACCCAGAAGATATCCTCGGTGCCAAGAATATCATCTTCCTCAAGGATGCGGTGACGAAAGCAGACGAGATCTTCGGCAAGGATGTTGATCGCACGACGAAGAAATTTGATACGGCTGAGGAAGGAAAGGAAGAAAAAGAAATCAAAGAAATCAAGGAACCAAAGAAGGTTAAAAAAGTAGCTAAGAAAGTCACTACTAAAGCCCCTGCTAAAGCCAAAAAAGCAGAATAACATTATCATCCTCTCAATCTTTTCACTCTTTTCTTTCCTTTCAGTCCTCGTCCTCATGGAGCTCTCCTCCGTCATCATAGGCCCCATCGTCACCGAGAAGGCAGAGCGCCTGAAGACTCAGCAGACGTACGTGCTCCGTGTCCGACCAGAAGCTACGAAGATTGATGTGAAGAATGCACTACGCCGTTTCTACGATGTCGATGTTGCCTCCGTTCGCGTCCTTCGTACGTCCCCGAAGCGCCGTATTGTCGGCCAGGGTACCGTTATGGAGAAGCGTCATCGCCAGAAGCGCATGATTGTCCGCCTTACGCCGAAGAGTAAAGCACTCGATCTCACTACCTTCCGTACCGCGTAATTCCCAACCCCAACCCTAACCCTAAAACCCCGATCCCCCCATGCCAGTTCGCCAGCAGAAACCAACGAGCAACGCGAGACGTCAGATGTCGATTGCCGACTTCAGTGGCCTCACGAAGAAGCGTCCAGAGAAGCGACTTGTCGCTGGTAAACAGCGTATTTCCGGTCGCAATAACTTGGGTCGCGTCACCGTTCGTCACCGCGGAGGAGGTCATAAGCGCTTACTCCGCTTGGTCGACTTCAAGCAGACGGAGAAGCATGGCATCGTCGGTCGCATCGCAGCTCTCGAGTACGATCCAAACCGCTCCGCCCGCCTCGCCCTCGTGCACTACATGGATGGAGACAAGCGATACGTTCTTGCAGCTGAAGGACTCGCCGTTGGCGATGAAGTCGTTTGTGCCGATCGCACGAAGGTGAAGACAGGTAACCGCATGCGTCTCGAGCACATTCCCGTCGGATACCGAATTTTCAACCTCGAACTCACGATCGGTCGTGGCGGACAGATCGTCCGTTCTGCTGGTAGCAGTGCCGTTCTCGTCGGTCTCGATGGAGACTACGCGATCATAGAACTTCCGAGTGGAGAGATGCGTCGCATTCGTCGCGAGTGTTACGCATCGATTGGTTCCGTCAGCAACCCAGACCACCACCTCATTAGTATTGGTAAGGCAGGACGTATGCGCTGGATGGGTCGTAAGCCACAGGTCCTCGGAAAGTCGATGAACGCCGTCGATCACCCACACGGAGGTGGAGAAGGACACTCGCCGATCGGTCTCAAGTATCCGAAGACTCCATGGGGTAAGCACGCTCTCGGCGTGAAGACCAGAAGCCCACGGAAGCGCAGTTCCGATCTCATTATCCGTCGTCGCATCAAGAAGAAGGCGAAGAAGTAAAAGATACGCTACACTCGTCCGGTCCAGTTTGTATCCGTTTCCCTCCGCCCCCATGTACAAGCTCATCCTTCCTCTCATCGCCGTCGCCATCATCCTCACCACAAATACCTTCTAATTCTCCTCTCGACTCTCACTTTTCTCCCCCATGACTCGCTCGCTCAAAAAAGGCCCCTACGTTGATCCGAAGCTCCTTCGGAAGGTCATGAAGATGGTCGAAAAGCAGGAGAAGAAGATCATCAAGACCTGGGCTCGCGATTGCGATATCCCGCCAGAGTTCGTCGGTTTCACCTTCGCTGTCCACAACGGAAAAGAATTTCCAGCAGTCTACGTCACGGAACAAATGGTCGGTCACAAGCTCGGCGAGTTCTCCTTCACCACCAAGTTCAAGGGTCATGGAGGAAAGATGGCATCCGCACAAGCGACACCTCCCCCCAAGCCAGCCGCAGCTCCCGCTCCCGCTAAGTAATCTCTCTCGCACTCTCCTCTCTCATGCACGCTTCTCTCACCTCCGTTCGGATCGCACCCAAGAAGGCCAACCTCATGGCTAAGTTGGTTCGTGGTCTGCCCGTCCCAACGGCGATCGAGCTCCTCCGCAAGACACATAAGAAGAGTGCACGTCTGTTTGAAGGTGTGATTCTGTCCGCTATTGCGAACGCACAGCATAACTTCAAGCAAGATGCACAGATGATGATCGTGAAGGAAATCATCGTAAACCAGGGCACGAGCTACCGTCGCGGTACGCCGATGGCTCGCGGTCGTGTACGCCCCATTCGTAAGTTCCTGAGCCACATCAGCGTGACACTCGGCTTCGCTGGCGACACTGCACCAAAGAAAGTCTCGAAGAAAAAGATCGAGAAAAGCACTTCACAAGTAACGAAGAAACCTGTAAAAACTCCCGGCTCTCCAAAGAAGAAAACGTCGTCCGATTCCTCTCACTCCTAAGAATTATGGGACAAAAAGTTAACCCCAACGGCTTCCGTCTCGGCATCACCCATTCATGGGCGTCGACGTGGTTCGCAACCAAGGAAAAGTACCAGACACTCTTCCTTGCCGATGTGAGGATTCGTCGCTTCCTCGAGAAGAAATTCAAGGATGCAGGTTTAAGCTCGATTGAAATCGACCGCGGAAAGAAGACGTCCGTCGTCCTCAATAGCAGTAAGCCTGGCGTGATCATCGGTAAGCAGGGTGCTGCGATCGAAGATCTGCGCAAGGAGCTCGAGAAGAAGTTTGGTGGATCGTTCGAGATCAATGTTCATGAAATCAAGAATCCTGATGCTGATGCTGTCTGTATCGCTGAGAGCATCCAGAGCCAGATCGAGCGCAGAATGCCGTATCGCCGAGCGTGCAAGATGGCTATCGAACGTGCGATGCAAGCAGGTGCTATCGGAGTGAAAGTGGGTGTATCAGGTCGTCTCAATGGTGCTGAAATCGCTCGTAGCGATATGTTCAAAGAAGGCAACGTTCCCCTCCAGACACTGCGTGCCAACATTCAGTTTGCCACTCGTCACGCTATTACAGCGTACGGTACGATCGGTGTGCAGGTGTACGTTTACAAGGGTCTCGTCTTCAAGAAGATTCAAGAAGCCAAGTCCTCCTCTCTGAAATCACTTTCTTCTGTCGCGTAGTTTCTCTCTTCATTCGTCCATTCCTTTTCCATGCTTCAGCCTCAACGCACCAAATTCCGGAAGATGCATCGCGGTCGTGGACAATTCCACGGCAAGGCGACGCGTGGTGCTGAGCTTGCCTTCGGCACGTTCGGCCTGAAGGCAGTGAGTGGAGGTGAGATCACGTCTCGTCAGCTGGAAGCAGCACGCAGAGCTCTTACACACGAGGTCTCCCGCAGTGGAATGATTTGGATCCGCATCTTCCCGCACAAGGCCATTACACGGAAGTCGCCAGAGGTGCCGATGGGATCCGGAAAGGGTGCAGTCGAGTTTTACGCCGCTGTTGTGAAGCGTGGCACGATCATCTTTGAGCTTGCAGGTCTCCCGATGGACGTTGCGAAGGAAGCTTGCAGACTCGCAGCTCACAAATTACCAGTTTCTACTAAGTTCGTCTTTAGTACGAAGAAGACGAGCGCTAATTTTGCCCTCGCCGCATGAAGACAACATCCGCCACCACAGAGCTTCAGCGCATGACGCCGAGAGAACTTCAGAAGGAGATCGCCCTCAAGCGTGCTGAATGTAGCAAATTCCGCATTGCGATCGAAATCGGCGCAGAGAAGAATCACGCTCGCTATCGCTACATGCACCGCGAGATCGCCCGTATGGTGATGGTTTACGACTCCATGAAGAACGGTGCGACTCCCATGACATCCGACACAACTGTGAAGGCTACCAAAACTCCGAAAGCTCCTGTATCCTCTCGTTCCCCAAAGAAAAAGAAGTAGTTCTCGATTTGATCCCTCCCTCCCTCCATGCGCACGAAGATCGGTACCATCACCTCTACGAAAATGCAGAACACTGTCACGGTGACGGTGCACCGCTACGTGATGCATGAGATGTACGAGAAGCGTTTCCGCGTGACGAAGAAGTTCCTCGCAGACACGAACGGACATACACTCGGTGTCGGCGACGAAGTCGAGATCACGGAGTGCCGACCACTCAGCAAGCGAAAGTGCTTCAAAGTTACCTCGATCAAGAAGAAGGCTCCACTCGTCGCAGAGATCGAACTCACGGATGCCGATGATGTTCAGCACGATCACCGTTCCGCACCGAAGAAGAAAGTTTCCGATTCCACTCCCTCCGCATGATCCAGCAACAGACTATCCTCAACGTGGCCGATAACACCGGTGCAAAAACAGCACTGTGTATCAAAGTTCTCGGAGGTTCCCGTCGGCGTTATGCCGGTATCGGCGACATCATCGTCGTTGCCATCAAGACCGCTGCTCCTCGTGGTACGGTCCGTGAGCATGCTGTGGAGCGTGCGGTGGTCGTCAGGACTCGCAAAGCCACACGTCGCAAGGATGGCAGTGCTATTCGTTTCGACGATAACGCATGCGTGATCATCGATGCAAATAAGGAACCGAAGGGTACACGCATCTTCGGCCCCATCGCACGCGAACTCCGTTCTGCTGGTTACCAGAAGATTATTTCTCAAGCTCCCGAAGTGCTCTAACTCCACTCCTATGAAAATCTCTCAGGGCGACAACGTCCTCGTCACCGCCGGCAAAGATAAAGGCAAGAAGGGAACGGTTCTCCGCGTTCTCCATGAGCAGAATCGCGTTATCGTCGCTGGTATCAATATGGTTACAAAGCACGTGAAGAAGACAGCAGAAAGTGCTGGCAAGAAAGTTCGCATCGAGCATTCACTCCATGCAAGTAATGTGATGGTGATCGATCCGAAGACGGGCAAGCCCACACGTGTCGGTTACAAGGTTGATCAGAAGACAGGCAAGAAGGTTCGTATTGCGAAGGTGAGTGGTGCGCCTCTCGAGCGTGTACGCATCGCTCCAGAGGATATCAAGAAAAAGTCACTCGACGTAGAGACGAAAGCGAAGTCAGCGAAGTCTTCCTTCTGGAAGAAGGGTGCAGGATCCTCTGCATCGAGCGACACGACAACCAAGGCAGAATCTGGTCCTGCGAAAAGTTCCGTTGCGGTTACCCGTTCGGGTGGTCGCGGTTCATAATCTCTCCCCATGTCTAAGCACATCCCCCTTCAGCAGAGGCTCAAGACCGACATTGCAGACGCTCTCAAGCGCGAGCTTAAGGTCACGAACGTCAACGCACTTCCTCGCGTGACGAAAGTGATCGTCAACGTTGGTTTGAGCCAGAAGAAGTACTCCAGCAAGGACATTCAACAGTTCATTGCAGAGTCCATCGCGACGATCACAGGTCAGAAGCCATCGATCCGTAAGTCCCGACTCTCCATCAGCAACTTCAACATCCGAGAGAACATGGTGGTCGGCATGTGCGTCACACTCCGTGGCAAGCATATGTACGCCTTCCTCGATCGTCTGGTGTCGTACGTCCTCCCTCGCATCCGTGACTTCCGTGGTCTTCCGACCAAGCTCGATGGTCGCGGTAGCTACTCCATCGGTATCGTTGATCAGTCGATCTTCCCTGAGCTCCCAGCTCCGGAGGCGAACAAGATCTTCGGTATGCAGATTCAGATCACGACGAATGCAGGCACGGATGAACGCGGTATGGCTCTCCTGAAGCACATTGGCCTTCCGTTCCGTCGCCCACAAGCAAAGAAGAGCTAACGGTTGCTTTTTCTTCATCTCCTTGCGATACTCTCTCGCCGTTTGATTTCCCCCTCCTTACTCTCCACTCCTTCCTGACACATGGCTCGTGATGCAATCGTCCTCAGTTGGCAACAGAAGAAGAAAGACTTCGAGAAGGCTCGTCTGGCCGGGAAGAAGCCGAAGTTCCCTACACGTGTCTACAATCGTTGCAAGCTCTGCGCTCGCAAAGGAGGCTACATGCGATTCTTCGGAATCTGCAGAATTTGCTTCCGTGAGCTCGCGACGAATGGAGATATTCCCGGTCTCAAGAAATCTTCCTGGTAAATCACTCTACCCTCACTCATGTCATTCACTGACCCCATCGGCGATCTCCTCACTCGCATTCGCAATGCTCAGCACGGCCGTCACACCGACTGTCGCGCTCCATGGTCCAAGATCAAGCAGGGCATCTGCGATCTTCTGCAGAAGCACGGTTTCGTCGCAGAGTCTCGCGTGGAAGGAGAAGGGAAAGAGAAGGAAGTCGTCGTTGTTTTCAAGTCCGATCGTGCTCCTCTCATCCTCGGACGTGTCTCCAGGCCTGGTGGTCGTAAGTACGTTGGCTACACAGAGATCCGTCACCTCCTCCACGGCAATGCTCTCGCTATTGTTTCTACCAGTCACGGTCTCCTGACCCAGCACGAAGCGAAGGAGCAGAAGGTTGGTGGAGAAGTTCTCTGTACCATCTCCTAATCATGTCTCGTATCGGTGCTAAATCAGTGGCTATTCCATCCGGTGTCACCGTCGAGGTGAAGTCCGGAGTCGTCCATGTGACTGGGCCGAAGGGCACTCTCACGTACAAGCTTCTCCCAGAAGTTAGTGTGAAGGTCGAGAACGGCGAGCTCCGCGTGAACCGCATCCTCGAGAATGGTGAAGCGAAGGCACGTCATGGTCTCACGCGAAACCTCATCAAGAACATGGTATCGGGTGTTCACGAAGGACACGCTCGCAAGATCGAGATCGTCGGTGTCGGTTATAAGGCAGTCATTAAGGGCCGTATGCTCAATATGAGTCTTGGCTTCTCTCACCCTGTCGACTTCCCACTCCCAGAGGGGATCGAGGTTATCCAGGATGAGAAGAACAAGAACCTCCTCACGATCAAGGGCATCGACAAACAGCTCGTTGGTCAGGTCGCATCCGATCTTCGCGATCTCCGTCCGCCAGAGCCGTACAAGGGCAAAGGCATCCGGTACTCCGATGAACACGTTCGCAGAAAGCCAGGTAAGGCTGCTGCAGCCAAGACTGCTGCATAATCTTTTCCATCCTCTCGTCCACTCTCTCACATGCGTCCTACGAAGCAACAACTCCGCGCCAGCCGAAAGCGTCGCATCCGCTCTCGCATCTACGGGACGTCTGCGTGTCCACGTTTCACAGTGTTCGTCTCTCTCACACGCCTTCGAGCTCAGCTCATCGATGACACGGAGGGTAAGACCCTCGTTGCTGCATCGAGCGAGAAGGGCAAGAACATGGCGGCAGCGACGAAGCTCGGTACAGTCGTTGCAGAGCTTGCGAAGGCGAAGAAGATCGATACTGTCGTCTTCGATCGCAACGGTCGCAAGTACCACGGTCGCATCAAGGCGATCGCTGATGCCGCTCGCGCCGGTGGTTTGAAATTCTAAATTATTCTTTATTGCTTTATTGTTCTATTGTCATATTGTCTGCAAGCACACACGTACCTTGGATACTGATAACAATATGTCAATATGACAATATAACCTCTTCTATTTAACCTCCTCAGAACTCTCAAAATTTATGGCCAAGACATCCCGTCCAGACCGCAAGAAGAATGATCGTCGCGACAATCGTCGTGAGCCGAGTGAATACGAGGATGTCACGATCTCCATCGATCGTGTCACACGCGTCGTGAAAGGAGGTCGCAGAATGCGTTTCCGTGCTGTGGTCGTTCTTGGTAACAAGAAGGGCAAGGTGGGCCTCGGAACGGGGAAGGCGGGTGAAGTCCAGGCATCGCTCCAGAAGGCACAGCGTGACGCCAAGCGTCACATGATCATCGTCCCGATGAAAGGCGATACGATCCCTCATGAAGTCAACGTGAAGCACAAGGCTGCTAGGCTCCGCCTCATGCCGGCAAGCAAGGGAACAGGAATCATCGCTGGTGGTCCGCTCCGTATCATCCTCGATCTCGCTGGCGTGAAGGATGCTCTCGCGAAGTCGTTCGGTACGAGCAACAAGCTCGTCAGTGCGCAAGCTGCCATCAAAGCTCTCGGCATGCTCCGTGGGAGCCGTGCGACAGTGGCTGTATCTGGACCTGTCTCCGGTGTGCAGTCTCCTGCAGGTAAGACAGCTATCTCCCAGAAATCTGCAGAATCTCTCGGTATTCACATCCCAGAGGGTCCCAATCTCCCGATCAAAGAAGTGAAGACGACCGAGAAAGATCGTAAGGAGATGGGGAAGGGACCTAGGGGATAGATTCGTATATCGAATTTCGTATGTCGTATATCGCGGATAGATATGGTTCGACATACGATATACGACATTCGACATACGCGTTCTATTTCAGCGCATTCTTTGCTTTTTCTAGGAAGCACCCGTTCTCGGGTGCGGTGTATACTTCTGGCATGCAGAAAGCCCTCCTCATCATTGCCAAAACCGGCTTCCAGGATCACGAGCTTCAGGGTACGCGTACAGCACTCCTTGATCGTGGGTTCGATGTTCTTCTCGCAAGTACCGAGGTCGGTGCGTGTAATGGCAAATATGGGTCAGTAGAGCAGGCGAGCATGGCACTCAAGGATGTCGATGTTGCGAATTACGATCGCATCGCCTTCATCGGCGGTCCCGGAGCGGGTGCTCTTGCCAAGGATGTGGAAGCACTCCGCATCGCTCGTGAGACCGTGCAGACGAAGAAGCCTCTCGGCGCCATTTGCATCGCTCCCTTGATCCTCGCGAAGGCGGGCGTGCTCCAGAGGAAGCGAGCGACAGTGTGGGATGACGGAGAGGGGACACAGAAAAGATTACTGGCATCTGTGGGCGCTGAGGTCATCGATCAGTCCGTAGTGATCGATGGGCTCCTTGTGAGGGGTTCTGGTCCGGAGGCGTCGAAGGAGTTTGGGAGGACAATGGCGCAACTATAGAATGATCTGTTACACCTTTCTCCCTCTTTTTCCGCCATTGAAGGGGTCGACATCCATGCGTGGTTCATCATCTGTAGACGGTGGTTTCTGCTCTTCTAGGATAGTTCGAATGAGCTCAGAGTATTCAGCGACGATGATGTCTACCGTGAAGCTTTCTTTAGGTTCCATTCGACTGACTAAAGTTTCAGCTACGCTTTTTACAATTTCTTGATTGGTCTCTCCTAGCCTTTTGAATACTTTACGGACAGCTTTTCTTGCTAGAGCTATAAGCTCGCTTCTTTTTTCTTCTTCTATTTCCTTTTGCGTTCTTCTATTCATCAATTCGATGGCTTTCCTTACGATCGTTTTGCCTTTATCTGTTAGTTTTACCATTTTTCCCCAAGCACAGCGCATCTCTGCGAGGTTCCACGACTGTAGAATTCTTTTTGCTGAAGTCCATTGAACTTTTTTAGGGATATACTGATTGGCATCGACGAAGCCATCCTGCATAGCATTTATACGCTCTTTTTGAGCTTCCGTTAGATTGGTTTCTTGCGTCAATAGTTTTTCATCTTCTTCGCTTCGTTTTATTTTCGAAAGATTACCAGTGAGAGCTTCTAGAAAATCTTTCAGCCAACTATTTTCAGGTTTGATGATCATTGATACACATGCTTTCTCGAATGCTGTAGATTGTTCTGCTGTCAGTTGATCCCATTTTATTGGTTCCTCCTCCTCTTCTTCATGTGATCTAGAGAATGCGCTTCCTTTTTTCCCACTCGATGTTGATTTGGAAAGATCTATGTATTGAATTTTTTTGTAATTATCACCTACTTCACGAAAAGTAATTCTTTCCTGTAGTGCTCGAGGATCGATTCTATCTTCAGTTGGTTGCTTAGATTGGTCCATTATTTGCGGAAAAAAGAAGTCAGTACGGAATCCTAGCGTATATACCGATTGATGCGTCAATAGAATACTGCTCTCACATCGAGCCATCACAATACTCTCTGCAAATATCACATTACCGTAATGCCCTCTTCGCCTTCTCGATGTCATCGACGTCGAGGTAGCACATGGCTTCTTTCCCAAGCGATGTCGCGTAGATGTGGCGGATGTTGATCCCAGCGCCAGCGCACTTGCGTGCGAGGTCGGCAATCGCGCCGGGTTTATTGTGCACTGTATAGGCGACGACGGACTTCTCGGAGACATCGTCGATCTGTCGTAGGACAACCTTGCCTGTCTCTGCGTCGCTTAAGACCAGGTGCACCATCGTAGAATCGATGCCTTCTCTACAGTAGAGAGCCTTGATGTTCACATCAGCCGCACGCAACATGTCACTCATGCGCGCGAGTGCGCCAGGGTGGTTGGGGAGTAGCACGGTGAGCTCAGTTTCGAGGGTCATAAGAGAAAATTATTGTGAGATATGGTGATGGAAAATGGTGGGAAGTCAAGGGTGTTACGCATTGAATCGTGTAGTACTCGAAGTAGATCACATTTTTGTATGATTGAATGAATACACGATCTTTTCTTGACCGTTGGAGATGGGATATAGACAGAGATGCACTCGGCCGTTATTTTCGTAGCAGTAGATGTATCTATCTCCATGTAATTCTTCGAGGCCGAGGAGTGCATAAAATTTGGGAGGAAGTTTCGTAGGGAATCGTGTCATGTACGTGTATTGACCACTAGGCCGAGCGATGACTGTGGTTGGTTGCTTCAATTCTCTATGCATGAATGTATGCAATTCTTCTCGTAGTTGTGCATTTTCAGCGATGCGTTCACGGGTTACATCTGATACTTCCTTTGCGATAGTTGACGATGGAGTGTTGCCTTGTGGCGATTCTTGCGCATCAGTTTCATTGCGTTCTGTAGATTTGAGAGTGGTATTCATCGTGGTGGGGTAGAAAATTAATCAGTGAATGATGCAAGTAAAGAGTTCATGTATGCATCGTGGGTAAAATCGTAGATTGCTTCTACATTTTGTCCGCAGTCGAAGCATGCATTGAGTGCATGTCTTTGTTGAGCTGGAGTGAGTTGAGAAAATCCATGCGCAAGAGCATCTTTATCCTCTGCGCTTATCCAGGATGCGTGTCTGACATGTGCAGGTAGCTCGGTGGTGTACGATGAGGGTGTTTTCATGATGCATGGGTGGAAATGGTTCGCCAGTATCCAGATCCATCGAATGAGACTCCTTGGCGCCTTGGCGTTCCAGCGCGTGTATTCATGTGATTTCTGACATGCATCTCCGGCGTTTGTCCTGGCGAGATTTGTTTATCAGTACGAAGTGCGAAAGCTATTCGATATGCCTGTTCGTCTGAAATACCTGTGACGCAGGCATGAACAGCATTCGGAGCATATGTTGATAACGTTTGTTCTACGTACTCACGTGTGCCGTGTGCGCACACTTTGATTATTCCGTCTTCGATTGCACATCCTACGGATTGCTCTTCTGGTACTGTGTTTTCTTTTTCAGCGGTAGCTATTGAATTCATGTGAGAAAAAAGGAAAAAATTAAACCTCGCCAGCCTCACGTATACGAGAAACCAGCCGTCTTCTGGGGAAGGCGACTCTGCTTGGGGATTCTATTTTGTACCCTTACACAGCCAATCGCCTTCCCGCCGTAAGCAGGAGGAGAGCGAGGCCGAGCGTAAGGGTCTGGGTGCGCATTTCTGCAAGAATTTTAAGAACTTTTGGTTGTGTGTCAAATTTTTTCTATGAATCGACACGCTGGGTGTCAGACAAGCGACGCTTGAAGAGTGAATATATCCTACCGTCGAGCGTCGAGCGTCCATATTCCCTTTGCCCTACGTCTCTTTTCCCTGTAATCTCTCCGCCCGCACTGGTATCATCGGTGTGGATCTCATCTTTTTACGCTGTATCACCATGTTTCAATCACTCAAGCCCAACAGAGGTTCCACGAAGAACAAGAAGCGCGTTGCTCGCGGAAATGCATCCGGTACCGGTACGACCGCTGGTCGTGGTACGAAGGGTCAGCAGTCCCGCGTCGGCAAGGGGCGTAACCTCGGCTTCGAAGGAGGTCAGACGCCACTCATCCGCCGTCAACCCAAGCTCGGCGGTTTCCGTAGTCCTACAAAGATCGTCTACGAGCCTCTCAATCTCGATGTTCTCGAGGCGAAGGTTCCCGCAGGTTCATACGATATTCCTGCACTTGCCAAGCTCCGTGTCATCAGTGGTAAGCGCTCGGTGAAGTTACTCGGTCGTGGCGAGGTGAAGAAGAAGTTTGTCCTCACCGTCAACGCTACCTCCAAGTCTGCTCGCGAGGCTATTACCAAAGCGGGTGGAACTGTTACTATTTCTAAGTAGTATTGATTTCTAGAGTACAGCAGTACTCTTAAAGCTCATATCTCACAGCTCATCGCTTCTTATGTTTACCTACCTCCGACAACTCTGGCGTTCTCCTGATCTTCGCAAGCGTATTCTCTTCACGCTAGCCATGCTTATTCTGTACCGTGCGATCTCGCACATTACGATCCCAGGTGCAGATCGAGCGGTGCTTCAGCAGTTCATCAATTCGTCGCAAGGTGGTGGTGCGCTCGGCATCTTCGCCGCACTCACCGGAGGTGCGCTCGAGAATTTCTCCATCGCCCTCCTCGGTCTCTCTCCGTACATCAACGCATCCATCATCCTTCAGCTCTGCACGGTGATCTTCCCCAAGCTGGAGGCTCTCAGCAAAGAAGGCATCCAGGGTCAGCAGACGATCAATACGTACACACGTTGGCTCAGTATCGTCCTCGCATTCGTCCAGAGCTACGGCTTCCTCATCCTCCTCTCGCGTGGTGCAGGTGTTGCAGGTGAGATTGTTCCACTGTCATTCCCCGCTGTGCTCGTCCCCATGGTCTTCGTGTCCGTGGGATGTGTACTCGTCATGTGGATCGGTGAACTCATCACGGAGATGGGTATCGGCAATGGCACATCGCTCCTCATCTTCGCCGGTATCGTCGCCCGCATGCCAAAGACGTTCTCCACGATGTTCCTCGCTGGTCAGGATAAGCTCTCTGCGTTCTACTTCTTCCTCATCATCTCGGTGGCGATGCTCGTTGCTGTTGTGCTCTTCACGGATGCACACCGCGCGATCCCGATCACGTACGCCAACCAGGGCGCGGGCAGAGGTGTGAAGGGGAGTATTCCCATTCGCTTGAATCAGGCGGGCATGGTGCCGATCATCTTCGCCGTATCCCTCATCACGTTTCCAGGGATCATTGCACAATTCTTGAAGAATGCCCCTCGCTTCCAGACGGTGGTGAGCTTCATCGAGGTGAATCTGAATACTCAGAGTCCTACGACGATTTACATGGTGCTCTACTTCCTCCTCGTCATCGCCTTCACGTACTTCTACATCTCCGTCACATTCAAGCCTGATCAGCTCGCGGAGAACATCCAGAAGCGTGGTGGATTCATCCCAGGTGTTCGTCCAGGCAAGCAGACGGCAGAGATGCTCGCGAAGGTGAGTAACCGCCTCAATCTCTGGGGAGGTATCTTCCTCGGTATCGTCGCAATCGTTCCGCTCCTCTTCACGCGGTACTCGCCTCTCTCCTCGCAGGATCTCATCATCTCCGGTTCCGGTCTCATCATCATCGTCGGTGTGGTCTTGGAGCTCATTCGTCAGGTCAATGCACAGTTACTGGCGCATGATTATGAGAAGCTAGTGTAATTCACGAAAGAAAACCTTGTCGGTTTTCTCTCGTGGACTCACTTTCCCTTCAAGGTGTGGCTCCAGCGATGGGGCCCGCGAGACCCATCGCTTCGCCACGACTTTTTTCTGAATATTTGTTACGATGCACACATGGATTTAGTTTTTTTTGGAATTCAAGGTAGCGGCAAAGGAACTCAAGCCAAAAAGTTGGCAGTAGAATTCGGCTACGATATTTTCGAAGCTGGTGGAGAGCTACGCAAGATCGCATCGAGTGGATCAGAGCTTGGGAAAACCGTGAAAGGGTACATCGACCTTGGTCACCTCGTCCCTCATGAGATCATCATGGAGGTGGTGAAATCTGCGATTCTTGCGCGCCCCAAGACGACGAAAATCCTCTTCGATGGCATTCCTCGTGATGCAGAGCAGAAAGCCGACTTCGATGCGATAATGAAGGGGGCGGGC
>CAZDQZ010000011.1:0-11838 GCA_964507835.1 uncultured Candidatus Peribacteria bacterium
TACCTCGGTCGAGGGTTTGAAAAAAGAAACGCGACTGCGTAGCACTGACCTGTCCTCCGAAGCCTTGGCATAGGAGGATACTGTCGAGGTCGGCTGTTGAAACCGGACCGAAGCGACACTGTGGTCAGCGATCGCTCCTCTATCAAGTTTCCGAATGAAAACATGAAACATGGTTGGAAATAACATCCCAGACACTTTCTGGAAGCATCGTGGAGATATCTTCTCCATCACGATATCTCCGACGAAGATCTGTTGAAGAAAATTCAACTTTGGGAGGACTAATAATCAAGTTTTGCACACGAGCGCGGATAACTTGAGCAACTTCATCAGTTAGTAAAGATCCAGGTCTTTGTAATACAAGAAGAGAGGGAAAAGATAAAAAATATTCTGCCTCACCTGGCTTCCACTTCTCAGTCGGTGCTACTAGTTGATGAGCAATATCTGAACCAACTGCAAGGATCGCATATAGTTGAGAACGAATCTCACAATAACTTGCTTGAACATCCAAAATATTGACCCGATCACGATAAGGGAAATTTTGAACGGCAACTTCTACTGCACGCTTGCGAATACAGTACGGTAGATCTCTCGGGCGATTGCGTCGACTAGAGATAAAACGTCAAGAGTGTCTGAATACTCTAACACCGACTCAAACAATGCCATATGACCCTTGTGAACAGGATTGCCTTGCATGAAAACGATACTTTTCATAAAAAAAGTGTTGCAGAGTAGCAATATTATATTCAACCATCGACCATCCCCTTGTTCAAATAATGTGATCAAAATATCATTTCGACACAAAGATAATCGCTTGTACAAGGGAACATGTTGCATTCCAGCCGTAACAATTCTTTAATTGTTCTTAATCTCTAATTCCTTCCCTCTCACTTCTATGTGTCAGAAGAATCCTCTCGGCATGGTTGCCTGTCTTTTAGTCGTTGTCGGCGCTCTCAACTGGGGTCTCGTCGGTCTCGGCTCACTCGTCAGCGGTGCTGACTGGAACGTCGTTCACATGCTCGTAGGACAGTGGATGCAAGTCGAAGCCGTCGTATACGTCCTCGTCGGTCTCGCTGGTATCTACAAGCTCGTCGTCTGTGCGAAGGGATGCAAAGGAGGAAGCTGTTCTTGCTAATATGTACTGAACAATGATGAAGGCCTCTCACGGGGCCTTTTTCATGGAACGGAAAAACTGGTCTGGACTCAGGGCATTCGGCAACGCGACCCCATCACGAATAATGGAATGGAGAAGATTACGCGATAGAGAGTAGGAGAATGTGTACGCCGTATCTCTGCCGTAATCAGAGAGGAAGATGCCTGTCACGCGTACGGACTGATCGTCATGCTGATCGGCGTCGATCCGCGTATCGGTCGTGAAGAGAACACCGTACTGCAGGAGCATCTCCTTCGTACGGAGCACTTTTTCATCGAACGACATCACTGGGAGGGGCTTCGGTTGCAGAGAGGGCAATCGTGCACTGGACACAACGTCCGCAGGAGGCAGACTCGTGAGCATGAGTGTGGAACGAACAGTCGATAACTCCTGGCGCTCAGCGGGAGGAAGAAGTGGATCGAGGACGCGAACGACATCCATGAGATTCTTTCGCCAGAGTGTGGCCTGCTTGGGGAGCTCACTCGAATCAAGGACTGCGGGAAGTGTGCTGATATCTTCCATGAGTGATAGCGCACGGAGAGGCTGTGCGACAGAGGAGTGCAGAGCATGATCGAGCCAAAGAGCGTGGAGACTCTCGGGAAGGACGAATGTGGAACGAAGAAGAATCCGTGGAAGACTCTCCGCGACATCGGAGTCGAGAGCAGACGAAGAGAAGAGGGCGCTACCAAGGAGCTGAACTGTCGGAGCATCAAACAATGACGATGATCGAACGAGCGTCAGTGCGAGGAGGACACGAAGGAATCCATCGGCATCGATTGTATCGACCATAGTGAGTGCAGACCGAAGATCATCAGCATGTAGCACTGGTGCACTCTGCAGAAGCGTCACAAGGACTGCGGAGCGTTCCATGATCGTCGTCGCTTCACTTGATGCCATGGAGGTCGTCACCGGTGGCGAATCAAGGTCAGTAGCACGCATCAACTGTTGCCTGATCCACCCCTCATCGACAGGAAAGATAGCCATGTCACCACCTTGCTTGATCACGATCTGCATCGCATCGGCGATGATGCGCGGAGTACCGGAACAGAGGCGCACGAGGAGTGGTCCGGAGACACTGGCGATCGTCAGATTGGTATCGGACAACGAAACATAGAACGTACCACGGAGCGACTGGACTCTGCTACATCCGGCATTCAGCTCCGCATACCCCTGCGCACGCAGAAGAATGCTACCCTGCTCCAGGCGTAACGATACACCGTCTTCAGATACGGAAGCGACAGCCCCCTCCTCGAGTGAGACGTGCGTACCAGAAAGAAGGATCCTCTCACTGGGCCCCTGTACTTCATCGAAAGAAGAGGTACCTCGAGATGCACGAACAATAGATGCTGGAGTGACGGAATGAATGGCAATGATGAGCGCGAGAGCCATCCCCGCGATCGGAAGCGCGATGAAGTGCCGATGCTTCTGTGTGTATTGCATGAGAATCTCATCATTATAGCAGAAGTAAGCCAGAATCTCAATGAGCGTATATCGAATATCGTATGTCGTATATCGCAAAAAATATTGATGCATGAGATCGACATACGATATACGAAATTCGACATTCACATGATGACTTCGCCCCCTTTCGACAGGTCTTCCCCTCCTATACCATCTCCCCATGCGCATCCTCGGAATCGACCCAGGCCTCAGTACTGCAGGACTCGGTCTCATCGACGTTGACGGCAAGAGAAATATGAAAGCACTCGATTGGCTAACGATCGAAATCCCCATCGCACTCCCCCTCGAAGATCGACTCTGTGAACTTGGTAGTGATCTAGAGGAATACATCAAAGAATCCAAACCCGATCTCGCCGTCGTGGAACAACTCTTCTTCGCAACGAATAAGAAATCAGCCATCGAGATCGCCCATGCTCGTGGTGTTATTCTGCTGATCCTCAAGCGATACAACATCGATGTCCTGCATGCCACTCCCCTACAACTAAAGTCTGCGATCACTGGTGACGGCAGAGCAGATAAGAAGCAGATGCAGTCGATGGTGCAACGCATCCTGAAGCTGAAAGAAGTCCCAACACCAGCCGATGCAGCGGATGCGCTGGGGCTGGCAATATATGGAGCGAATCGAAAAATATAGTAATCACGAGGAGCACGATGCTTCGTGCGTTTGGATGTCGTCGTAGCACTTGTCGACCGCGGGAAGCATCCCGCTCCCCAGTTTTTCATTCTCAATTCTCAATTTTAAATCTTCCAACCCCCTCACTTTCCCGCCCCCCACTTCCCACGCCGTGAGGTCTGCCAATTCTTCTGTCGGATGCGTGGCCGTGATGAAGACTTGATGGCCAGAAAGATGCGTCAGAAGTGCATTCTGATGCGCGGGATCAAGCTCGGAGAGGACATCGTCGAGAAGGATCACAGGGCGCTCTCCACGAGCTCGCTGGAAGAGTCCTGCACTGACGAACAGGAGTGCGAGGAGGGCGGTGCGTTGTTGTCCGCGTGATGCGAAAATACCGATATCACGCCCATCGGCTAAAAGCGTCCAATCATCACGGTGTGGTCCGATCGTGGTCGATTGAAGGATAATGTCCCGAGATCGATAGCGCAGAAGTGTTGCCCGCATATCGTCTGGCCTCTCACCCATCGATGAAGCGGTGTAAGTCACCTTGGTATCTTTCCACTGTTCTCCAAGAGAACCAATATGCAGAGGGAGCCCCGCATTGATTTCTTGAAGCAAACTCTGGCGTTCACCGATGATCGTAGAACCTACGAGTGACAGTTGCTCATCCCACACATCGAGTGCATGCTCTTCGATCTCACCAGAAGCGACTTGCTTCAGAAGTGCATTTCTCTGCTTTAGGATGCGCTCATACTCCATCCGCTCTGCGACGAACGCAGGACGCAGTTGCGTTAAAAGTGCATCGAGAAATGATCGACGGTCTGACGGCGAACCTGTGAAGAGCGTGAGAGCCTGAGGCAAGAAAGTAATAGTCGGAAGCACACCAATGAAACTGAGGAGTGGTGTGCGAATATCACGGAGAAAGAACGCCGACGATCTCTTCGGAGATACCTGAAAAACGTACTCGAGTGAACTCTCCTCTCCAGCGTCAGACTGCACACCTGCTCGAATCTTCAGGAAACTCTCCTCGAATCGGAGTGCTTCATCGGGCTGAGCCCGTAGACAGGATCTTGCTTGAGACAGAAACGAGATCGCCTCAACGATATTCGTTTTCCCACTTCCATTCGCACCCAGGAACAACTGACTACCCTCGTCGAAATCGAGAGAAAGCTTGTTGTAGGACCGAAATGACTCAAGCTGAAGCGATGTAAGACGCATACACTGATAGTAGTGGAAAATGCGAAAGTGAGGAAAGCACTATACGTAGGTATGAAAAATGTAATTTTACACTTTCCACTTCCGCACTTATGACTTGTGACTTATGACTTCGTACTCCCCCATCACCTTCTCGATCACGTCTCTGTACTCTTTGCGGTCAATGTACTTCGGTAACTCCTCTAAAAGAATCCACGCAAATCCATCGATCTCATCATTGTCGACAGTGATGATGGCAGAATCATCGGCTTTGATCACGACAAAGCAGAGCCGTTGACCATCGTTGATCGGATGGAAGCGCTTCACGAAACCTTCTGGAAAATCGTAACAGTAACTTTGAGTACTGACCTGATCGACAGCACTGAAGATGAGTCCCGTCTCTTCCTTGAGTTCACGGAGAGCGGCCTCCTCGATCGTCTCCCCTTCTTCCACCCCGCCCTGCGGGAGTTGCCAGCAATCATTTTTACGTGGTTTATGGACGAGGAGAAGCGAATACACAGTGCCACAACCATCCTTTGAACTAACACCTAAAGGCTTCAGAACGAGTGCCGATACAGCCTGACGGTACTGCTTCATAGGAAGATCTTACTGAGGAATCAGATGAAACAGAAGAGTCAGAAGATCCAGAGGAAATGTAAAAATCCTCTGCTTCTTCTGTTTCCCCTGAATCTTCTGACTCTTTAGCTTGAGTGCTTTTCTTCCGCAATCTTCACTGGTGTGCGCTTCCTGCAGTTACCGCAGAACTTCTCGAGCTTTCGGAAGTCAGCTTTCTTGGCCTTCAGGATGCGAACTGTGCATGACCTAGCACCGCACTCTGTGCAGGTTCCCCGGTAGACAGTTTTCTTTCCACGTGGCATAGCTGAGGCACTTTAATGGGAGAAGGTCAAAAGCGCAAGTCCAAGAAAGACAATACTAAAGCTGATAATTTTTACAACAACGGACTGACGTGTAAGAAGTTCTCTCGCAGAGTGACTGGGCTTGATGCGAAGAAACACCCAAGCGATACCCATAACCATGAAAGGTTGCACATTCGCAGTAATAGCCACAAGTGATAAAGAACCCGACTGGTAGGCAAGCGCACCGAAGAACTCAGCCAAGAGAAAGAGGACAATAACGATCGCATTGACGAGCATGAATGCATACGAACCTCGCATCGCTTGCACTGCAACATAGCGAACTTTCGACATGAACAGAGGAACCAAAATCGACGTCATTTCTCGTCCTGCAAGCATCCAAAAGAACACAGACTCAGCAGGAATGCCACGGTCAATGGCGATTTTCTTGGCTATGTAATACGGCAAATACAAAGTAGCAAGCATGCAGACGAGAACGAGGGTTTTCTGTACATTGAGCTTCTGATGAAAAAAAGAAAGAAAAAAAGTGCCCACAACGATCAACAGTGCTCCGAGAGTTTGCGGGACACCCCACCCTTCCTGAAAAAACAGAAGACCCGTCAATGCAAGGAGAAGGGATAGAATGGACCATGCGATATTCGATACAGATACATCAACATGATCAAGCACATGAAAAAACCACACATCACCGAGGTAACCAATGATGCCAAATACAAGAAGAAAAGGAATCCAAGAAACCTGAAGAGGGAGGAAGAAGCTCAGCACAATGAGAATCGGCACACTCACGAGAGACTGGCTCCACATGAGGGCAAGTGGGTGCTTCTCAAAGCGATGAACGAGCACCGAGTCCAAAACATTGACCAGTGACCAAGAAAATACGCTGAGCAGTGTCCAGAGAATCCACATCGGGAAGTAGTATGACGTAAGTAGTAAGTAGTTAGTAGTAAGAAGTGAGATATGTTGAAGGCGAGAACCTTTCTGCCTTTCCTGCCCTCGTAACCTTTCTGCCTTCTAATGTCCTGCCTGCAAAAAATTGAACACGCTATTCGCCGCCACTGCCGCTTCACCGACAGACGTCGCAAACTGTGCGAAGTAATTGCTTCCGCTCGTTACGTCCCCTGCTCCGTAGACCCCTGGAACGTTCGTGCGTTGCGCTCCGTCAACCTTCAGGAAGCCCCGCGCGTCTGTCTCGCACCCAAGCTTGTTTGAGAGATCGACAGCAGGAGTAGAACCAATTTCGATGAACACGCCATCGACCGGAAGAATGTCCTGCCCGTTCCATGGAGTATCGAGCTTCACACCCGTGACCTTCGCCTCACCGAGGATCTCCACGACATTGCGCTCGAGGACGAACTCGATATTCGTCTTCTCTTTCACTTTATCAACCCAGAACGGCTCAGCGCGGAATGTATTCTTGCGGTGGATCAAATACACTTTCTTGGCGACCTGAGCGGCGATGGCTGCACCCTCCACAGCGCTATCCCCTCCTCCGAGGACAGCAACAGTTTTATTGCGGTAGAAGAACGCATCGCACGTCGCACAGTACGTCACACCCTTCCCTGCGAATTCTTTCTCGCCAGGGACGCCCAAATGACGCTTATTGGAACCCGTCGCGATGATCACGGTCTTACCCTGCACTTTCTCGCCGTTCTCCAATGTCATCTCAAATCCGCCAGTAATTTTTTGAATATCATTCACACGCGCGATTTTGAACGTCACGAGGTCTCCAAAGCTCAAGGCGTGCTTCTTCATCCTCTCCATGAGGTCCGGTCCACGTACCTCGATGTCCCCCGGCCAGTTGCCCACTTCTGCAGCGGTGTTGCCCATGCCACCCTCCTCCGCCCCAACCAAAAACGTCTTCAACTTGTAACGTGCAGAATAGATAGAAGCGGTATACCCGGCGCAACCAAGCCCAATCGTGAGGATGTCGTACATGAGTGAATATTGCCTGAGCTTCTTTGCTCTCGCAAATCAGAGGGAATCGATGGACCGAACTGAATATTTGCGAATAATAAAATAATCTGCCTTAATAGTATTATGGCGAAGAAAAAACCAGCAGAATCGATCAAACCTGAACAGCGCGACACCGAGATAGAACATCTCATCCACGCCGATACAATAATCAAGGAAATATCAGAAAGGGTAGGGATAGGAACAATTGAGATCATTCAGGGTGCATATGCAAAGCATGCAATCATCAAAGGAAAGCGTCAAAATAACCCTCAACATTGGATTCGCATTCCACTTGCTAATTGCTCGACTCCTATCGATGCCGTCAATGTCGTGCGATCCACGCTCCAAAAACTTGTCATTCGACCATTCCCTGTCGATGCACTAAGAGAATGCACAAGGGACCTTTCTGATGATGTGAAAGGAAACGAAGAAACTCTCGGCGCAACCGAAGGAGAACTACTGAGAAAACTAGCTCAAGACGAAAACGGTAAGATGCTCATCCATGCATGGTATGACTTTACGAAAGCCCTGAACATCCCAAAGTCATACTTCATGGAAGGTGATCTACGAAGAATTTCTAGCGTAGAAAATGAAATCACGAATCGTTCTGAATTGGGTGATCAAATCGTCGCATACTGGTGGGATGTCGAAGGGAATACGCTCCATGTTGTCTATGCCAGCTCTACAGAAAAACCTTCCCCCGAAAAACATCATGAAGTGGCGAATTATCCGGTTCTCGTTGAAGAAATCTACACAGCACTCCAAGAAATGGGCATCAATACCATCGTCAAGATTACAAATGATGACGATGAAAAGAATGGTGCGCTTCTCACAAGCACAGACGACGAAATAATATACGACACCCCATTTGGCAGCGCTCCCCCCATACTCACCACCGACGTCAACGGGATCGTCATGGATCGTGTCGTCCTACAGACATTCATCAATCAAATACGTGATGTCCTTGAGTGGCAAAAAGCAAATGGGAGACAACATGGAGTCAATATCACGATTGGCGACTATATATTGAATGAAAGTGAGGACGGTGATCTCAATACCTGCGTACATCTCGACTGGCATCTGAAGTGCTATGAACAGCTACCAAATATATCTACAGAGTTACTTGAAGAAGAAAAATCAGATATTCTCGATTGCCTTCTCAAAGACGAAGAATTATTTGAAAAAATAGGAATTGATATTCTGCGTGCGATTAAGAGATCAGACACAACGACTGTCAGAGCATCTCAACGAGAAATACAGTATGTCGAAATCACCTGGTCTTTGATGCATCACTACTGTACAGAAACTGAAGAAATAGAAGAGTTGAGCCGTGTACTACGATCAATCCATAGAGAGTCTGACGAAACAAATTTACGGATCGCGATTCTAGAGTCATTCAATATTGAAGAGACTGAAGATTGCATCATTCTTCGTTTAGGCATCACAGTAAGCGATGACGATCACGAATGAAGCACCTGAAAGCACCATCCAAAGATCCGCTTCGCCCCCTCTGTCAGCCGTGGACCAGGCCTATTGAGAAGTGAATCATCGATGACGAAGACGTGGTTCTGTTTCACAGCGCGGAGCTCATTCCACCCGATACGATCAGTCAGGAGCTCCTTCTTCGCCACATTCCCCGCTCCACAAATACTCAGAACAATCACATCCGGATCGAATGTCTGAATTTCCTGTAGCGATACCTCCCGACTCGGTGGATTTTTCTGATCACTGCGGGTCGGAAGACCCGCGCTTAATTCATAATTCATAATTCTTGATTCATTATCAGGTCGAGATATTACTAACGAAATCCCTCCTGCAATTTTAATAACGTCTGGCACCCAATTCCCACTCACCATCGGCGGGTTGTGCCACTCTTCGACGTAGACCTTGGGCTTGCGAGCAAACATCGCAGACTTGCGTTTGGTGTCATTGAAGCCCTGCGTCATCGTCTCGATAAGTGCATGCGCCCTCGCCTCACAGCCAAGGATGATACCGATCTCGCGGATCGAGGCGTAGATCTCTGCGATCGACCGTGGATCCTGATGCACGACACCGAAGTCCTTCTGCCGAAGATCCTCTGCAAGCTTCTCCTGGACAAGTGTCGATGTAAAAACGATTTCAGGAGTAAACGACCGAAGCTCTTCGCTATTAATTTTCTGATGATCCTTGAGATGCGAAATCGCCTTCGCTGAATCGGGAAAATCACTGAATTGATCTGTGCAGACGATGCTCTTCTGCTGTTCGAGCGCGAAGAGGATTTCCGTGACGGCGGGAGAGAGGGAGGCGATACGCATAGGGAGCTATAAGCGATAAGCTTTGAGCGATGAGCAATGAGTTATCTCAAAGCTCAAAGCTCATTGCTCATAGCTTATCACGACCCCATCTCCACTTCGCTTTCTCGCCTTTCTTTGCCGATATCCAGATCAACATACAAGTATAGAGCAACGTAAGAAAAACAGAGAGAAGAAGAGAATTTCTCTCTGACTGTAACAACGCTTCAGCGACAAAAAACGTCACGATAGTCAGTACGCAATAGAGGGAAACGACAAGCCAGCCCTGCCATGAACACGGTGTCCATCCGTAGCCGTAGGTTTTCGCGCGGAACCAGAGCTTCATACAAGATAAAGGGAAACAAAAAATAACATAGCTCACATCGGAGGAATGTACAGCCCCTTCGACAAAAGTTTTACGACAAATTGGCGTGATGACGAAGGGGAAACACAGCGCTAGAGTATAGGTATGGCTTTCATCGAAAACGTTCGCTCCGCAGTATCAAAATTCAAAAGTGTCTGGAAAAAAGTTGTCGATGCCATAGAACATCGCCTGACCGAAGGAAGGCAACATCTCACTCCCGGGATGAAGAGCGCTCTGAAACGTATCTTCATCGGTCTGCTCATCATTCTGATCGCAAAGATAGGATGGCAACTGATCGAGCTCCTCTGGATCCTCCGTCACCCCGTCCTAACCGCGAATGACGCGACGGTCTACCTGTCTCTCGGACATGCACTCATGAACGGGCTTCACATCTATACCGATGTCTTCGAAATCAAACCTCCCGGGATCTTTCTCCTAAGCGCACTCACGGTCTACGTGTCAAAAGGTGCACTCTTTGCACTGATGCTCCAGATGCTCTGCTACATCCTCGTCCCGGTGCTGATGGTGCTCATCAGTCAAAAGACACTGGTCAATAGACTCCTCGCTCTCATCTTTGGACTCTCTATTGCGGTATTCCTCGCGGATCGGACACACGGACTGCAACCAGAGTGTTACGGATCATTCTTCGCTCTCCTGTACCTCCTCTGCATCCACAAACAACGAAATATCCTCGCATCGATCCCTCTCCTCGGAGCTATCTGGATGAAGGAACCATTCGCACTCTCCATCCTCGCCGGTGTCCTCATCCTCGCGGACGATCTAGGATACGTCGTACGAAACTTCATCATTCCTCTCTGCATTGCCGGGATCATCGGTCTCACTCTGCTCATTGCGACAGGCACGCTCGATGACTACATCTTCCGGTACATCGTAGAAATCTTCAGCGGAAGACTGCAGTACGCGCGAGAGTTCGGCTTCGCAGATATGCCGAGCTTCTTCGTCTCTCAGCCGGTGTGGACTCGTGGATTCATGCATCGAATGCTGGTGGGAGAATGGCCGTGGTTCCATGCCATTATTCCCCTCTTCCTCTGTGCATCGTTCTTTCTGAAGCGTGGAGCGAAAAGGTGGTCACCTGTCGGCATCATCACTGTCGGTATCGGCCTGTATGTCTTTCGGAAAATTGAAGTGATGTACGACCTGCTGGCAATCATTCACTTCAGAGTCCCTCTCCACGACGCGTTCTTTCAGAAGTTACTCCTCTTCTATGGATTCATCGCAGTCGTCTTCCTCTGCCCCCTCATCCTGCTTGCCATCTACGATCGACGTATTCTGCGTCATAGCATCTTCGTACTGATTGCCATCTACCTGGCGACTCTCTCTGTCTGCATCGGTGGGACGTTCAACTGGCATCACTTCGCTTTCGCATCCCCGGCATACGTCTCGCTCTTTTTCCTTTATCAGAAGAGTGAAGAGAGATGGAAGGTGCTCGTCGTTCCACTCATCGTCCTCATGGCATTCGTCACGCCCAAAGTATCGATCGAGAAACGACGAAGTGTCTACCCGTCTGAGATGGCAGAAACTCAGAAGAATATCGAGTATGCATCGAGTGTCGATCGGATCATGGACGAGTGTCACTACGAAAGATACATGTCGTGGACCAAGCGTCTCAACGTCGGCGCCTTCACACGCCACTCCCCCATCGAGTTCTACTATGCACAGCTCGCAGGGTTCGACGGATACAGCGTAGGCCCGATGTCCAAGTGGAAAGAGCAGTACTTGTCATCACTGCAGAAAGCTCCGCTCTTTGTCACGGACGATGCCTCCAGTCTGCCACCAGAAATCAAGCAAATGCTCGATGCAGAATTTACGACGATTCCGCCAACGTGCGCAGGCGACACTGGAGGATTCGCGATCTACTTCAGGAAGGAATGAACTGAGGTAATGGTGCCATGGGAGGGACTCGAACCCTCAATCCCTTTCGGAAACGCGATTTTGAG
>CAZDQZ010000011.1:11938-18596 GCA_964507835.1 uncultured Candidatus Peribacteria bacterium
TGGTGCCATGGGAGGGACTCGAACCCTCAATCCCTTTCGGAAACGCGATTTTGAGTCGCGCGCGTATACCATTCCGCCACCATGGCATGTGAAGTCGATAAAGAACAACTCACTACGAATAGAATAACTCTTTTGCGTGCCGTACGCACGTGCCAATAAAGACAACTCTGGGCGGTGTCGCGGGTAGGTGAAGCAGAAAGACCGCTCCCCTTACTGTAGAATCCAGTGTATCCTATCCACTCACGTATGAAGACCTACAAAACCTTCCACTTCTCCAGCTACTCCTGGAATCACCACGCAGGCAAGATCTCACTCCGGTACTCACTCGATAAGGAAGTCGACTTCGAGGAGACGATCATCCTCCCCGAGCCCATCAGTGATGCACGCCTGAAACAAAAAGAATGGGAGATCGAACGCGCTCTCATGGCTCTGCACATCATCGGTGGCATCAGCTACTACAAGACATGCCTACCCAAAGCCATCTCCGTCGATTCCGGGTTCCTTAGCAAGGCAGAGGCGGGATTTTGGAATGATGTGTACGAGCACGGACTCGGTGAATTCTTCTATAGAAACAACATCGACTTCCGCGGACTTATCAAGTTCCCTGCTTCCAGCGTCGGTTCCAAAGACCCCATCAAGAATCAGGTCACATGCGTGAAGTCCCTCTCGCATCAGTACCGCCCAAAGCCAGTGAGTGAGCAACGGCTCCTCGTCCCCATCGGTGGTGGCAAGGACTCAATGGTCACCATCGAGCTCCTACGGAAAGCCGGTGCCAAGGTCACGCTTCTGCGCATGGGCAGTCACCCCATCATCGATGAACTTGCGAGTGTTGCGGGGCTTCCTCTCCTCACCGTGAAGCGTTCACTCTCCGGAAATCTCTTCGATCTGAATAAGCAAGGAGCGCTCAATGGTCACGTGCCCATCACCGCGTACCTCTCGGTCCTCGCGGTGCTTCTCGCCATTCTCTATGACTACGATGGTGTCGTGCTCAGCAACGAACGCAGTGCGAACGAAGGCAATGTGGAGTTCAAAGGGCTTAACATCAATCATCAATGGAGTAAGTCTGTCGACTTCGAGAAGTCACTCCGCACGTTCATCGCTGATTCCATCGGTAGTGACGTCCAGTACTTCAGTCTGCTCCGGCCGTTCTCGGAGCTCAAGATCGCAGAAGTCTTCAGTCGCTATCCCTCGTACTTCACCGCAACGACCAGCTGTAACAAGAACTGGAAGATCCTCGATGACGATGACATGGCGGGAAAATGGTGCTGTGAGTGCCCCAAGTGCGCATTCGTCTTCGCGATCTACTCTGCCTATCTCCCCACAAAGAACCTCAAAGAGATCTTCGGAAAGGTCCTCTTCGATGATCCGGCTCTCATCCCTCTCTACAAAGAACTCCTCGGCGTCCAGAACTTCAAACCATTTGAATGTGTGGGGACAGCAGATGAAACGAAGTCAGCGTTCCTACTCGCAAGGAAGAACAAAGACTTGAAGAAGACACCGATCATGCAAATGTTTGAAGAAGAAGTTCTGCCGACAATCAAGCATCCTGAATCGATGATTGAGCATTGCCTGAAGCCAAATAAAGAACATTGCATTCCCGAGGAGTTTATTCCTCTCATCCTCTAATCCTCTCCATCTTCTCCTCCTCTCCGTGCACATCCGTTCCCTCGCCGGCAAAAACATCTGCATCCTCGGCTACGGCAAAGAGGGCAAAGCTATGGTGGAAGCACTTGAGCAATTCGCTCCAGGGTGTGAGATAACGATCGCTGATCAGAACGCATCGATTGAGATCGACAACGCGAAGCACTGGAAGCAAGTGGGTACAGGCTGGCTTGAGAATCTTCATAAATTCGATGTTCTCATCAAATCTCCCGGCATCCCGCTCCTCTCAGAACTCAAACCTCATACCTCAAAACTAACGTCCCCTACCCAGATCTTCCTCGATTCCATCGCAGACTCTGGAGCAACAGTCATCGGCGTCACAGGCTCAAAAGGCAAAAGTACCACGTCATCTCTGATCCACCACATCCTCAGTTCTCACAGCTCAAAGCCCACAGCTCAAAGCTTTTTGATTGGCAACATCGGCGAACCTTCCATCGCGCACATTGCCGATGCCAAGAAAGACACCATCTTCGTCCTCGAGATGAGTAGCTATCAATTGATGGATCTCACCGTGAGCCCAGAAATCGCCGTTGTGACCTCGTTTTTCCCTGAGCATCTCGATTACCACGGGTCACTCGAAACGTACAAAGAAGCCAAGAAACACATCGCCAGGTTCCAGACGAGAGACGATCACATCTACTACAATGCGAAGTATCCTGAATGCAAAGAAATCGCAGAGGAAAGCGTTGGATTCATACATCCGTTCTCCGATCTCGATGCGCCGGTGATGATCGAAGAAACCAAACTCAAGGGCTCGCACAACCTGAGCAACATCGCGGTGGCATTCTTGGTCTCAGAACAGCTAGGCGTACCGGAGGACATTATCAAAGAAGCCATCAAGAATTTCACTCCCCTGCCTCATCGTCTAGAATCCCTGGGGGTACATCACGGAGTCGAGTGGGTAAATGATTCGATCTCCACCACGCCAGAGTCCGCCATCGCTGGACTAGACGCCCTCGGCGACCGCGTCCAGACCATCATCCTCGGCGGACACGACCGTGGATATGATTTCTCGCCACTCGTACGAAGGCTCAAGACATCCAAGGTCAAGACAGTGATCCTCCTTCCAGAGAGTGGAAAGAAGATTGGAAAAATGATCGAAGAAGCGAAGCTTGAAGTTGAATGCCTTGAAGTAGAAAACATGGAAGGTGCGGTGGAAATAGCGAAAAAGCAAATACATCACGACCGCGGGTCGGAGACCCGCTCCCAAATTAATAATTCTCAATTCTCAATTCTCAATTCTCAATATCCCATCGTCCTTCTCTCCCCCGCCTCCCCCAGTTACGGTCACTTCAAGAACTTCGAGGATCGAGGGGAACAATTCAAGAAAAACATTGAATCCGAGCCCAAGAAAAGCTCTTCCACTCATACAAATACATGAAATAAGGGAGCGGGTCTCCGACCCGCGTGTGATGTGTATCAGCCACCGCCAACTTTGACCTTCGCGGCCCTTATCACTTTCCCATGCAATTCATACCCATCTTCGAGTACTTCTACGACCTTGCCCGCTTCACCCGGCCCCTGCATCAGCACTTCGTGACGCTCTGCATCGAGCGTCTGACCGAGAGATTCGAAACGCTTAAGTCCAAGCGATCCGACTTGCTTCAGAAATTCTTGCTCCAAGGCAACAATCCCCTTTACCCATTCATTTGCCTCCAGATCCTTGGGCATGTGCTTGAGTGCCCTCTGGAAATTATCAATCGTCGGAAGTAATTTGCGAAGAGCTGTCTCGGACGCGAACATCCGCATTTCCATCGCCTCTTTCTCCAGACGCATCTTCGCATTCGCTAGCTCCGCCTGTGCTCTCGATGCAGTATCTGAGTACGTCTTCAGTTGCTTCGTAAGCTCCTCAATCTTCTTCTGTAATTCAGCAACCTGACTGTCATCAGCCTGGAGTGCAGCGACTTTGGCCATAAGGTCATCCGTAGGAGGATTCACGGCTCCCTGTCCTGCTTGAGTTTGTGGAGGATCTTTTTGCTTACTCATACTGAAATAATAGCACAGTCATCAAATACAGATGAATGGGAAACTTCATGAAAAAACGCGCGAAGAAGCGGGTCTCGCGGGCCCCGCTTCTGGAGCGCCACCTTGCCTGGAAAGAGAGACCACGCCTGCGTGCCGAAACAGTAGATCTGAAGCTGAGGCACTTCGGTGTGCAGGCACGAGAGAAAACCTGGAAGGTTTTCTTTCGTGAACTACCCTATGCTTCTTCGTATAATCCCCGCCTCCACGATATCGCGTGACAATACTTCTTTCGAATACTCACCCGATGACAAGCGCTGATAGATGATCGACGTTAAGCCCTTGTGGATCTCGTGTCTGGGCTTCTCTGGGCCAAAATTGATATCGAGGAGCTTTTCGATCGCATCGATGTCCCGTTCGATCTCCTTGAAGACTGACTTCTTCTTGCTGAGCATGCGGAGATTGTCACGATTCAAGTACTTTCCTGCGTGCCTGAGGTCATCGATGAGCGCTGGGTAGTATTTCTCGACCACATCGAGGAGCCCTTCTTCTCCTGCTCTGATAAGACCACGACCAGTGGAAATAAACTCTGGTGGAATGCCAATAGAATAGAGAGCTCCAGTGAAACCGATCGCGCGTGGGAGGCGAACCTTGCCCACACCTCTGCTGTAGCCGAAGAGACCTATATGCTGGAGACGCTCACGACGACGTGGCATGAAGCTTGCGACTTCGTTGATGAGTGGCGCGATCGCCTCGACCGATGGCTTCCAGAGATCCGTAAAGATCGCACAGAGCTTCTTGATCTTCTGCACATCAGCGGGCGGAACGTGCATTGTACGGAGCTTCGGTACTGCTGATCGAATGTCTTTGAGTGCCTTGATGACATCAGCCTTGGGGTAGTCGTAACGGAATGCAGACTGAATCGTGTACGTGCGGACTCCAGCGTACTGTTTCAGGAATGATTCGGTGTACGTCGGGTTCACGCTTCCGCGGAACGGGAGCGAGCCTGTTCCGATGATCGGATGAATCTTGATCCCGAGTTTGTCACCTTCTTCCTTCGCCTTACTGAGAGCTACCTTGATCGCCAGAACCGCAGGAATAAGCCCAGAGTTCATCGCTGGATCGGAGCGGGCCATGAAGAGACGCTGATCACGAACCTCGCGCTCTTTCGTGAGAGACGTCCAGTACGGACGGATGATCTTCTCGATACTGAGGAGGGAATCGACATCCTCGACGAGTGGCGTGACTTCAAAAAGCTTCAGAATGTCTTGATCGGTCTTCTTCCCCTTATGAAAAACTGCCGTGTGATACCCGGCGACCTCCTGGAAAGCACTGCGCACTTTCATTGGTTGGCTCGCAGAGGTCGTGAGTGGGAGGAACATCTCCGTCACGGGCGGACGCGCGAGACCTAGATCATGACCGAGATCGGCAAGAGACAGCACGTTCATCATAGCGCGCGCCATGCGGTGCATCTTCTCGCCATCGAAGGCGGGGATGCGATACGTCAAATGGAGATCTGTCCCGAGTGGATGCTTCTGAAACAGCTTCTGGGCCCTGGAGTAGAGCTTCTCTCCGACTGCCTCATCGACATACTTCCCTTCCCAATCCCACATGTACTCATCGATGGGGAGCTCACGGAAAAGTGTCGTCACCTCATCAATCTCATCTTGAGTGGTGACGAATGCTGAATCGCCCCACCATGGCACTCCCGCATTATCGGGATGCTGTGTCGCCATCGTGATAGGAAACTGCCGTGCCACGACCAGAGAGTACACGCAGTCAATTGAGGATGCGAGAGGAAGAGAGTAGAATATAGTTTATGACTCACCCAACGAAGAAGAAGATGTCTCTGGAGAGCTCAAGTGTCTGTTCGAGTTGTTGTAGTACCTCTGCAGGTCAGACAATGGTGTCATCCGGACACTGGGCGGAGGCTGGCATTATGCTCATCATGATCGCGGCAGTCTTCCAGATACTGAAGGCTCTCAACATCGTGACATTTTCGCAAGCGATCGAGGGCTCCATCGGTCTTGGAGCAATCGTTCTCATCGGTCTCGCAGCATCGGTCAGTAGCTGTCTTGCGATGGTCGGAGGCCTCCTCCTCTCTGTGTCTGCCAGCTGGACACAAGCACATCCTCATGCGTCACGTTGGCACAGACTCCAGCCACTCATCACGTTTAACGTTGGTCGCCTCCTTGGATATTTTCTTTTGGGTGGGCTCACGGGGTTCATAGGGAAATCTGTCCTCCTCTCACTCCAAGCAACCGGCATGCTCAAGATCGCTCTCGCAGTCGTCATGGTTTTCCTCGGGCTCAAACTCCTTGGGCTGATCCCTGCGAAGTACTGCAGAATTCCACTACCGAGATCGATGACGCAGACACTCAGGAAGATGAGTACGACCGAAAACTCACTCGGTGCAGGACTCCTCGGAGCTCTGACGTACTTCATCCCCTGTGGCTTCACGCAATCGATGCAACTTCTCGCGCTTGCCTCAGGAGGATTTATGACCGGTGCCTTGATCATGCTCGCGTTCGCTCTCGGCACGCTCCCCGCCTTGCTTGGCATCAGCGTCATCAGTTCATCGGTAAAGGGTTCCGTCGCTCGCATGTTCTTCAGCTTCGCAGGTGCGCTCTCACTCTTCCTCGGCTTCACGAATATCCAGAGCGGTCTGCTCCTCACTGGTATAGACGTCTTCGCATTCTTGCCCTCCACCGTTGCCACATCAACGATCGATCCCAATGTGAGCTTCGATAAAAACGGTCAGCAGATCATCTCGCTGGAAGTCCACGATTCTGGCTACAGTGCGAGCTCATTCACGGTCGAAGCCGGTAAACCAACGTGGCTCTATGCGAATGTTCCCTCACAGCTGTCTGGCTGTATCTCCAGTATGGCAATCCCAAGCTTCAACATCCTCCAGCCACTCAATGTCGGAACGAACTGGATCGGACCCATCACACCGAAGAAAGACTTCGCCTTCATGTGTAGCATGGGGATGTTCAAAGCGAATGTGCACGTACAACAGTCATAAGTCACAAGT
>CAZDQZ010000011.1:18696-20217 GCA_964507835.1 uncultured Candidatus Peribacteria bacterium
AAGTCACAAGTAGTAGAAGCTGATTTTTCACTTATGACTTGTGACTTCTGACTTACTGACTGCACGGAACCTCCGGATCCGCGATGCAGTTCTCTGTTGGAGGATCGCCTTTCCATGGACAGGTCTTGGAGTACATACAAGAATCATCGGTCATCAGCGATAGCTCTTTCTGCACCTCCGCATTATCAACAGCATTCGTTAGTAAAATCTTGTCGCCATCTACAAAAACATACGAAAGATCGTCGAATGAAGATTTTTCTGTGCCGTTCACAAAGAAACGAAATGGGTGAGCCGAACAGATCTCTTTATCCGCACCTGGCAAACCAGAGGAGAAACAGTTTCCCGAGAATCCGACCTGTAGTGACGCAAAGAAATCCTGCAGTGTAAGCCCAGGTTTATGCCGATGAATCACATGCCCATTGCCATCGTGAAGATGTAAATACTTGTGATGCTTCTCATGATCCGGATCATTCTCGTGTTGTGAACCAGACATGAATTCTGTTCCGCTGAAATCCAACTTCTTGCCATCGATCCACACCGCGAAGTCCGCATGGGTGTGATTGGGGTCGGGATTGGGAATAGGTGTGCGAGCACAGGCTGTGAGCGACAGAGTCGTCAAAACAATGATGAGTGAGAGATGCTTCATGGATGAAGTATACACACCAATATAGATGGAAGCGGGTTTCTACCCGCGTGTACAAGAATGAAGGACGATCATTTACTTCCCATCCTCGGTCACCCTCCCGTCTCCCGTGAGAGGCATCGGCTCACCGAGAAATGTCGGCTTCGATGCAAACAGAACATCGAAGAATGCTTTCATGCGCGCAAGGGTCTCGCGTAGATGAGAACGAATCTCCCCTGCTCTGGGATACTCATGGCGATCAGCCGTCAGTGCAACTGCATCGAGTGAAAGTCCCTGCGCAATCATGAGCGCGCGAGGCACGTGAAACGATTGTGACACGATAATTAAACTCTGTGCCTGAAAAACATGCTTGGCTCGGTACACGCTGTCGTACGTATCGAACCCCGCATGATCCATGAAGATGTCTTCAGCAGGAATATTTCGTCGTAGGAGGTACTTACGCATCGCATTCGCCTCATCGTAGCCGTCGGTACCATGATCTCCAGAAACGAGGATCTTCTGGACTTTCTTCGCCTGATACAAATCAACCGACGCATCCAGCCGATCGGCGAGGATCGTCGATACTTGTCCCGTAGAATAGACACGGGAACCGAGGACGAGAACAGCCTGCTTCTCTGGCACGGATTGTAGATCCGTATAGATGGAATACTCCGTCGATTGGAGAATCCACACGTTGATGCAGAACACAGCCACAACGCTCACAAATGCCAGTGCCAAGAAGAGCCGAAGGAAGCGACGGAAAAACACAGAGCTATGGTCGGGGAAAAAGGAAAAAGAGACAAGGGTGAAGTGATCGTAAAAAAAGAGGATACGTATCCCCTTCACCCACACACAGTTTTCCTGCATAATCCGTTTGCCAACCCGTGTCACGGTAGCTT
>CAZDQZ010000012.1:0-4088 GCA_964507835.1 uncultured Candidatus Peribacteria bacterium
GATTTGTGAGGTTCGCCCGCTTTTCGATCCGGGCATTGAGTGTCGGTGGGGTGACAGCGGCAGAGAATGTGATGGATTCAGTTGCGTCCGGGCTCGAAATCACCGTCGCATCTTCACGATCGAGTGGAATTTCACGGCTTGCTACACTCGTATCAATTGCCGATGCTCCTGTGACGGTATTATTGCCAATATCTTCCGCAAATTCGTCTGACGCCACTGGATGGGAGTCCGCATTCGCTTCCACACTGGAGGCAGGAGCAGTGATCGTAGGCACAATCTCACCGCTCTCTGCGTACGCAGGGATGATTTGCCCCAAGAGTAGTGTGGCGCATAGTACAGACGACAGCCAGCGTTGATAGGTTTTTGTGTTATGTTTCAATCTCTTCATTTTAGCATATTGAAGCCAACATATCGAGGGTATATATGCATATAAAACAGTACTTTTTTCTTCTGTCAAATTTATGGATTACCGTAACATCGGAGCAGCGATTATCGATGTTTCTAAGAATAAATTCTGTTGTGATAACACGCTCCGCAGACATCTTCACGATGCGTAGTCGGTGCAAGGTGACGGTGCGGAGAGATCGACGAGAAGAGAAGAAGCTACGAGAAAGAATCACTTCTTTTTTTGAAATTGATAAAATGAATGATTAATGTTATAATATAAAATATGGGCAAAGATATTTATAGAGCAGAGGTTGTTCCAGAAATGGAAATTGTTGATGCAGAAGTTGTCCATGAACCCGTTGCCAAGAAAACTCAGCCGTCACTACCTTCAGGCGAAGTGGCATTAGTGAGTGATGCACGAGATGAATCGATCGAAAAACCGAGAGCTATTGTTTGCGGTCAATATTTGTATGGAAAACAAATCGATGCTAAAGGCGATCGACTCCCTGGCTTCGAGCATTCTTGTATTGGTAGAACTCCGTGGGTCAAAGATAAGGAATTGCAAAAATTTTGTGATGGATCGACATTATTTGCCATTCGACGAGATAGTCTGTCGTATGATGATTATCGCTTTCCAGAGGGTGGTCAGATTGTGAAAAAAGCTTTTGTATCCAAGGAAGGTATTCCGTATGTTTTTCTTGCGTGTAATAAGGGCTTGAGGGAAGAGCCAAGCAAATCTCATGGTGGGCGATATTATTCTTCTATGCATGTGTTAGTAGTGCCGGTAGCAGAGTATTCTATTGCCCTGCTTCCGCAATTGACGGCACATCTTCAGCCACGAGGTCTACGAGTACTAGATTCAAACATGAAAGAATTGAGTCTTACTACAGAGACGTTGGATCAAGAGTTACCTACTGATTGGTTTTCAAGTGACGTAAGAGAAATGGTAGCAAGATTACTTTCTGGGCAGTCATTTGCTGTTGTTGATACACAACAATCAGGAAGCCAGTTCTTGAATCAACTTTTTTTGGCATTACTTTGTCTACCACAGGATGTTGCGAGACAGATATCGTTTGGTTCAGCTCTGCAGAAATCAGTGAAAGGGCAAGTGCGTGTCGCGCATACCCAAGACGGTAATTACGATGTGATGAAAACGAGAAAAAGGGATGGCACCACCTCATGGAATCAGGAAATGAATATAAATGATATTCAGTTCTCCACGCAGTATCTGTCTGCGATTACACAAGTCATTCCTACATGCCGTACGCCGAGAGCGGTGATGAAGGCTGTCAAAAGTTTGCCTTCAGCATTGATTCTGCAAATTCGCAAACGTTTTCAGGGTTAATCAATAGTCTTTCTATAGCACTCCTCGCCCACGACCTTCTCAGGTCTCGTCGGTGCAAATGTCGATTGCACGTTTGTGCCACACGCGATACACGTTCTCTCGAAGAGCGTCCGCGGATTTCTAAGCGAGAGACGCGTATCGTACCGGATATCCGGGTGATGACGGGGGATTGGGAGCTTGTTTTGCCGGTAGAACTGTAGCTCGGTCTTCTGAATGCGGTACGGGCGACTGGAGTCTTCGCAGCGGATCGCCCAGGTGAGGATGTCATCGGGGATATCGTCGATGCAGTCCGGTAGATCCTTCGCAGAGATGATCCTGCTTACACTTGGCACGTCATCCACAATATCGCGCCAATGGAAGCCCATGTTCGTTGCTTCTTCTTTGGAGACCGGCATGTATTCATGCGCGACGGATTCGTTGTACCCAAATGGCGAGACGGATGCGGGCAGGTACTCTCCCCATTCGCCTGACTTCTTCATGTGGTCGATGATCCTGGGCACAAGTGCTTCATATGCTTCCTTTGAGTACTTCTTGTTGAAGATGCAGTACTCCTGGTGCTTGAGCCCTGAGCAGGCGAAGAGGTTTTTAGAATGAAAACAGTTTTCAGAGTAGAGGAGATTTTGGCTATGGAAGACGTAGAGGCAGTATGCGCAGTTGTATGCTTCGATGGTTCCCAGTGTCATGAAGCAGAGCTCGGGTTTGATGTACATGTTCGAGCAGTCGACGCAGTCCTTGGTCTCGACACCGACGGTAACAAACCGACAATCTTGGCTTCCATTCACATCGAAACACTCCGTGCAGTTTTGACTATTCTCGACGTAATCCCCTGTACAATTTTCGCAGTTGAGCATGTTTACGGCCTTGTGCACACTTTGTAGTCGTAGCTCTCGGAGTGCTTCTTTCGCGCGCTCTTGCTTGGTCCATGACCCCAAGTACTCTGAAGTCGCGCGTTCGTAGTCTTCCTTCGAGAGTTGTGAGTTTTTGAAGCAGTACTCCTTGCGTTCGAGGTTGCTACAGAGGAAACAATTTCTGCATCCGATGAGCCCAAACGAGAAGTGACAGTCGCTACAGTTTTTGCTGAAGGAAAGGAAACGACACTGGTACGAGTGATAGACTGAGAAGCATTCGTAGCAGAGCTCGGAGTCGTAGAGGTAGTGGCAGTCGAAGGAGCTTCGACACTTCTGGAGGAGCTTGCCGTAGGAGCAGTCTTCACAGTACTCGGAGCTATTGATGAGGTAGCAGTTTTTGCAGTAGCCGGTCCCGGTCGTATAGTCGCAGTTCTCGTTGCCCACAGTGACGACTCCCATCTTCGGGACATCCTGCAGGAGCTCGCCTAGTTGCTGGAAGAATGGTCGTGAGAAGTCGAAGTCTCGTCCGTAGGACAGGGGATCCCACGCCTCGGAGTGCCATTCGTCGAGAGCGTAGACCTTGCGTTTGATCATCGGTGCGTGATGATAGATGGCGATGATGTTTTTATCAGAGAGATCGGATTTTCTTTTGTAGAGATAGCGCTCGTTTCGGTGGCAGGTGCGAAGTTTGAGCCTGCACTCCGGGCACTGCTTCGGCATCTCTGGATGAATTTTTACTGTGCCGAATGTGAACACCATCTTCTTTGTAAATGCTTCGATCAGAGGATCAGAGTCGAAGGCTGTGCCACAGAGGGTGCAGGCGGAGGGGATGGGTGGATTATACTTTTTTTACCTCCCCACCACCACCCCACCTCCCTTCACGTCGACGGTGAACAATTGCTTCTCCTCTTTGTTCTCGAGCATCGTCATCGCGAGGGGATCGATGACCTCGTTCTGGATGAGTCGCTTCAGTGGTCGTGCGCCGTACGCAGGCTCATAGCCATTTTCTGCGAGCCAGTCCTTCGCTTTGTCTGTGACTTTGAGTGCGATATTTTTCTTCTCCAGCCGTTCAACCAGCGCGTGGATCTGAATATCGACGACGGCGCGGATTTGCTCTTTTGTGAGTGGCTCGAAGACGAGGACATCATCGATTCTATTGATGAACTCTGGGCGGAAATGACGCTTGAGTTCTGCCAGGATCTCTTCTTTCTCCATCATGTTCGCGACTTCTGCCTCGATCTTCGTCTGCTTTTTCTTCTGCTTACTTTCCACCATCGCGTGGATCTTCTGCGAGGCGATGTTTGTCGTGAGGATGACGATCGTATTCGTGAAGTTCACCGTTCTGCCTTTGCTATCGGTCAGCCTGCCGTCGTCGAGCAACTGGAGCAAAATATTCCAGACGTCGGGGTGTGCCTTCTCGATCTCATCGAAGAGAAGCACTGCGTACGGTCGCCTGCGTACGGCTTCCGTGAGCTGTCCGCCCTCCTCGTAGCCCACGTAGCCTGGGG
>CAZDQZ010000012.1:4188-5475 GCA_964507835.1 uncultured Candidatus Peribacteria bacterium
CTGCGTACGGCTTCCGTGAGCTGTCCGCCCTCCTCGTAGCCCACGTAGCCTGGGGGTGAACCGATGAGCCGTTGGACGGAGAACTTCTCCATGTACTCCGACATATCGAAGCGGATCATCGCTTTCTCATCACCGAAGAGTTCGCTTGCGAGCGCTTTACTGAGCTCGGTTTTCCCGACCCCCGTCGGACCCATAAAGATGAAGCTCGCGATCGGTCGGTGCTCGTCACCGATGCCTGACCTGGAGCGACGCACGGCATTGGAGACGGCTTTCACAGCTTCTGCCTGCCCGATCACGCGCTTACCGATTTCTGCCTCAAGTACTTTAAGCCTTTCCACTTCGCTACTCAGCATCTTGCTCACTGGTACACTCGTCCACCTGCTCACGACCTTCGCGATGTCTTCTGCGGTCACCTCTTCCTTGAGCAAGCCCGAGGAGGCTTTGAGTTTGGAACTTTGGGTGGTGAGTTCTTTTTCCAACTTCGGTAACTCTCCATGTTTAATTGCTGCGGCACGCTCGAAGTCTCCTTCGCGCTCCGCGCGTTCCTGCTCCGTCTTGAGCCGATCGATCTCGGCCTTCGTCTTTTTGAGCTTCTCGTGGACGTCCTTTTCACTCTTCCACTTTGTTTCAATCGCTTTGATCGTCTCATCGAGATCTGCAAGTTGCTTGTCGATTTTTTTGAGTCGCTCTTTGCTCTCTGCATCTTTTTCTTTCTTCAGTGCCGACTCTTCCATGACGAGGTTCATCTTCTTGCGTTCCAGTTGATCGAGCTCGGTGGGCTTACTCTCCACCTCGAGCTTGAGCCCGCTCGTGGCTTCGTCGATCAAGTCGATCGCCTTATCGGGGAGGAAGCGATCGGTGATGTAACGCGTGCTCAGTGTCACCGCAGAGAGGAGTGCTTCGTCGCGGATGCGTACCCCGTGATGGACTTCGTACTTCTCTTTGATCCCACGGAGGATGCTGAGCGTGTCCTCGGGTGTCGGCTCAAAGACGGGTACCGGTTGGAATCTTCGTTCGAGCGCGGCGTCTTTCTCGATGTGCTGACGGTACTCTTTGATCGTCGTCGCTCCGATGGCGTGGAGTTGCCCACGTGCGAGCGCGGGCTTGAGGAGATTACCTGCATCGGTCGCTCCTTCTGCTGATCCTGCGCCTACGATCGTGTGGAGCTCATCGATGAAGAGGATGATGGAGCCTGCGGATGCATCCAACTCTTTGAGCAGTGCCTTCAGTCGATCTTCGAATTCCCCACGATACTTCGTCCCTGCGATGAGTGCACCGAGGTCGAGA
>CAZDQZ010000012.1:5575-12167 GCA_964507835.1 uncultured Candidatus Peribacteria bacterium
TAGAGTGCTAATCTGTGATCGTCAAGAATTTTTGTGAAATATTTCCTGTGTTTTCTTGACTTCTCCTCCGTCCGTCCTACCATACGTACACATGCATGCACGCGCTACCGTCGCTCGGCTCCCCAGTGTTCGCTTCGCTTGGTTGGTGCTGTCTGCCATCGCATCGTTCGGTTTTACGTACTTTTACTTCCTCTAATCCGTCTCTCGCTTTGCGTCTTAACGCCTTCGAGAGAGGAGGCGCACTTTCGTGTAGCGAAAGAGTAACAAAGTTCGGAAGTTCAAAGTCTTGCAAGTCTCTCTTCTCCTCACACTGTCGCACTTTCCACTTTATCTCTTTTCACTTCTCTTTATGCTCATCGTCCTCAAAGACCGCGGAAATCAGGATCTCATCAAAGAGATCCAGGGTTTACTCCAATCCAAATTCGGTTGTGCGTCGCACCTCATCGGTGAGAACAAGCGCGTGATCGCCGTCACTGGTGATACGACGTCCGTCGATGTTGAACTTCTGAAGAGCATGGACGGCGTGCGCTCGGTTGATCGCGTGAATCGTCCATACAAGCTCGCATCCAGAGAGCAGAAGAATCGGACACTCATTGAGATTTCCAAGGATTGCGTTATTGGCGACCCCAAGTCTGTCGTCATTATGGCGGGCCCCTGTTCCATCGATTCAGAAGCTCAGCTCGATGAGACGACTGCGATGGCGAAAGCGCGTGGCGTGAAGATCCTCCGCGGTGGAGCGTACAAACCTCGCACAGGCCCCTATTCTTTCCAAGGAAAGGGGACGGAGGGGCTCAGACTCCTGAAGAAGGCAGGAGAGAAGTACGGTATGGCGACGATCTCTGAGATCATGAAGGCGGATGATCTTCCTGCATTCGAAGAGATGATCGATATCTATCAGGTGGGCGCACGCAACATGCAGAACTACGAGCTCTTGAAGGCACTCGGGAAATCTAGGAAGCCGATTATGCTCAAGCGTGGGCTCGCTGCGACCCTCGAGGAGTGGCTTCTCGCAGCGGAATATTTGCTCGCGGGAGGCAACCCCAACATCATGCTCTGCGAGCGCGGTATCCGGACATTTGAACAAGAAGTGCGCTTCACGCTCTGTCTCGGCTCTGTTCCTGCACTCCGTGAACTTACACATTTACCGATCATCGTTGATCCCAGCCACGCGATGGGTAAAACGCGTTGGGTGAAGGACGCTGCACTCGGCGGAGTCGCTGTCGGTGCTGACGGACTGATTATTGAAATCCATCCACGCCCTCATGAGTCTGCGTGCGACGCTGCTCAGCTCCTCGACCTTGAGCACTGGAACGAATGTATGGACGGTCTTGAGAAAGTAGCGGGAGCTCTTGGGAAGAAAGTTGTATGATGCATAGAGCGCGGGTCTTCGACCCGCATAAACCGCATATCACACTATGGAACATCTCACCCTCACACCGCCGGCGAGCAAGGTCCCCCCGACAGACATCATCGTGGGATCTGGTGCGATCAAGACACTCCACATCTCTCTCGACGCATTCCCTGGTCATCGACCAGTCATCGTGTATGACAAAGGGGTGACTGACATCGCGAGGGCGATTGGCGGATCTGTTCCGCATCCTCTCCTCATTCCTGTGTCATCAGGAGATCAATCGAAGTCACTCTCGGAGGTCGATCGCATCGTGTCGCAGATGCTCGTTGGGGGATGCACGCGTAGCTCCGTACTCATTGCGATCGGTGGTGGGATGACGACGGATCTTGGTGGATTCGTCGCGAGCGTCTTCATGCGTGGTATCCCGAGCATCCTCATTCCGACGAGCTCCCTCGCGATGGTCGATGCTGGGATCGGTGGCAAGACAGCGGTGAATGTCGGTGGTCGCAAGAATATGATTGGGACGATCAGTCATCCGTCATCGGTCCTCGTCGATATCGACTTCCTCGCGAAGCTGCCAGATGAGCCATTTCGTGAAGGGCTTGCAGAAGTCGTGAAGATCGCAGCGATTATGGACAGTGATTTCTTCGCATGGCTCAGCGATAATCTGACATATGTCATTGCTCGCGAAAAAGTGGTACTCACGGAGTGCATCGCACGCGCTATCAAGCTCAAAGTGGAGGTGGTGGAGTCGGACGACGCAGACAAGGGTGCTCGATTGCTCCTGAATTTCGGTCATACGATCGGTCATGCCATCGAGGCGCTCTCTCGGTACAAACTCTCTCACGGAGAAGCGATTTCCATCGGCATGGCACTCGAGATGAAGGCGACAGACTTCAACGAAGCGGATCAGGTCACAGCACTTCTACAATCCCTCGGTTTACCGACGGAGATTCCAAAGAAGTGGCGTACGCCTGAGGAATTATGGAAGCTGATGCTCACGGATAAGAAGAATTCCGCCGGCGTCGTCCGTGCTGCGGTTCCCGATACGATCGGTACGGGTTCGGTCGTCACGCTACGGAAAGATGCTTTTCTCTCACTCTTCGATGCATAAACCACGTCCTCTGCCACTTCTTCGGTATCCCGTGGAAGCGGAGATCACGCTTCCGGGCTCTAAGTCGCAGGCAAATCGCGCCATTGTGTGTTCTGCCCTTGGGACGGGTGTCACGATCTTGAAGAACGCCACACCGTGTGATGATGTCGCTGTGATGGTGAAGAATTTGCAGATCCTCGGTTTTGATTTGCAGTGGCTGAATGAACATACGGGAGAACTGCGAATTAAAGGTGGCATCCAAAGCGATAAATTAAAAGCTGTCAGCGGTAAGCTCGATTGTCACAATGCGGGGACGACACTTCGATTCTTGGCTTCCGTATGCGCTTTGGTGCCGGGAACGTGGGTGCTCACTGGCAATGCTCACATGCTCAAGCGCCCTATTCATGATCTCGTCCATGCGCTGCGCTCTCTCGGTGCGGTCATCGAGGATAGTGACGGTGCACTTCCTCTGACGATTCACGGGGGGACACTGAAGGGTAATGCAGTGACGCTGAAGGCTGATATTAGTAGTCAGTATTTGAGCTCGCTCTTGCTCATTGCCCCCGCACTTCCTGACGGTCTCACGGTGACTCTGGAGGGGCCGTTGGCATCCGCTGGATACGTCAGTTTGACACAGAAGGTGATGCGCGATTTCGGTGCTGAGATTACGTGTGAACAGCAGTCATTTCAGGTACCTCCGACACGGTATGTCTCTCCTCCATCGTACGAAGTCGAAGGGGATTGGAGTAGTGCTGGTCCTTGGCTTGTTCTCGAGGCGATGACGGGTAGTCGCTTCCGCTTCACCAACATTAGTCGTACGTCAGAGCAGTCCGATCGCCTCCTGCCAGGAGTCATCGATTCCATGCGACGGAAGGGAGACATCGAGATCGACTGTCACGAGATCCCCGATCAACTCATGAATCTCGCTGTCCTCGCGACGTGTCGTACGGGGAAAACAACATTTATTGGTGCACGCAATTTGCGCCATAAAGAATGTGATCGCTTATACGTTCTTACAACGGAATTACATAAATTTGGCGTGAAAATCACTGAGCACGAGGATGGAGTCGAGGTGCATGGGCACGGTCCTTTCTCCCATCTCAAGCCTCACACCTCTCCTATTCTCCTCGATCCACACGACGATCACCGCATGGTGATGTGCTTTACGATTCTCGGTCTCCTCCGTGGACACACGTCGATCAAACATTCGACATGTGTTGCCAAGAGTTACCCTGAGTTCTTCACCGAGCTCGAGCGCATCCTCCTTCTGCCTCGGCCTATTGTTATCGTCGGGATGCGTGGTGTGGGGAAGTCGAGTTTAGCTCGTCGGTTAGCGAAGAGACTCGGTGTGCACTGCATAGATAGTGACCATCGTTTCGTCGAAAAGTACGGTCCGATTCGTGATTTCGTCACTGCACACGGTTGGCCTACGTTTCGCGAGCGTGAGGCAGAGATCATTGCAGAATGCTTGAAGCCCGGAGTGGTGCTGTCGTGTGGGGGTGGTGCGACAGAGACAGCATCGGTGCGTGCGTTACTCCGAGAGAAGTCTGTCTGCATCTGGCTCAAGGCAACTGAGGCCGTGCTCGTCGAACGCCTGAAGAGTGGCAAGCGTCCTCCGCTCACCGATCTCCCCATCGAAGACGAGGTGAAAAAGTTATTAAAAGAACGTATTCCTCACTATATCGAGGTCGCACATATCGACGTCCACGCCCATCTACATTTCTCGAGACAGGTGTCGTTCATCGTCGGAGCTTTGACGCGATTTGTTCATTCTCACGATGTTCACCCACCTTCGTCAAAGCAATGATGTTCGTTGTGACGCTCCCTCGATCGGCCATCAAGAATCCGCTTCTGTTTGCCAAAAAAGCCAAAAAAGCTGGTGCAGATATCCTCGAGATTCGTTCGGACCTGACTCCAGGGGTAAAACCCTTCCGGTCACCTCTCCCGCTCCTCCTAGCGATTCGTGGAGAGGAGAAGGGGTTGATAGATAGGCTGAAGCCTGATTATGTTGATTTTGAGGCCACCCCCGCACCTCGACTCACTATTGTTCGTCACCCCTCTCCCATCGGGAGAGGGGATGGGGGTGAGGCGGGAATTTCGCCAAAACTCATCCTTAGTTACCACAATTACACAAAAACTCCACCTCTAACATATTTGAAAAAAATTGTACAAAAAATGTGTTCATCAAAAACGTGGATGATCAAAATTGCCGTCCAAATGAATAGCTATAGTGATATTTTGACCATTCATAATTTACAGTCTTTTCTGAACAAAAAAAGTGTTCGATCGACAGTTCTTGCAATGGGACCAAAGGCGCACCTCACAAGGGTTCTCTCACCCATGTCGAATTCCTTCACGTACGCATGTCTTGATGGGTTCGATGCATCGGCGCAGGGACAGCTACCGATGTCTTTCTATAATCGGTTTGCGAATGTATTACGTGTGGGTCGAAGACCCACGCTGTATGGCATTGTTGGTGGCTCACAGGTTTCGGCTTCTATGAGCCCAACGATCCAGAATGCTCTGTTCCAGAAATACAAGATTCACTCGGTCTACTCCTGCTTTCCAGCAGAGAATATGCGTGATGCATGGACGTCACTCACGACACTGGGTGTCACAGGTTTTTCGATCACTGCGCCTTTCAAGAAAGACATTCTTGCCTATCTCGATATGGTCGATCCACTCGTCGCGTACCTCGCGAGTGCCAATACTGTGGTGAAGACCAAGAGAGGGTGGATGGGTTTCAATACTGATGTCGAAGGTATAGTCCGTGGCTACCCTCAGCTGAAAAAGGCACGTGATGTCGCCATCCTCGGTGCCGGTGGCGTCGTCCCTGCGGTGATCGAAGCACTATCGATTCTCGCCCCCGATGCTTTCGTCACCGTGTACGCTCGAGACACCAAGAAGTCTGCACAAGCACTTGCACCGTTTTCTGCCGATGTTCGCTCGCTACAATCGCTAAAAAATGCGCGACACGATGCCATTATCTGTGCGATTGCAGACGATGTTTCCATCCCTTTGCCTCGTACTCAGACCTCAGACCTCACACCTCACACCTCCGTCGCTATCGATCTCCGTTACGGCAAGCGCACAAAGTTTATGATCGATGGAGAAAAGAAGAGGTACACAGTGTACGATGGACTCCCGATGCTTATTCACCAAGCCCTCCGCCAGTTTGAAATTTTCACGGGGAAGAAAACTCGTGCATCGGATATTGTGCAGTTGAAAAAAATTCTCGAGAATAATATTCATTCTACATTCTAAATTCTACATTCTACATTCGTACGTATGCACAACTCCTTCGGTTCCCTCCTCCGCATCACCACCTTCGGTGAGTCTCACGGCCTCGCTCTTGGTGTGGTCATCGACGGTTGTCCTGCAGGTATCCCTCTCTCGGAGAAGGATTTCTTGTATGAGCTTGCGAGACGCAGGCCAGGGCAGAGTGCCATCACGACTCCTCGCAAAGAGGATGACTCGCCGACGATTCTCTCAGGCGTCTTTGAGGGCAAAACGACGGGTATGCCGATTGCCGTCGTTGTCGCGAATACGAACCAGAAGCCAGAAGCGTACGAGAAGCTGAGGACGGAGTTTCGCATTGGTCATGCTGATGCAGTTTTCGCTGAAAAATTTGGTCATCGTGATCACCGTGGAGGTGGTAGGCAGTCCGGGCGTGAGACGGTGTCACGCGTGATTGCCGGAGTGATCGCACGGAAGATTCTTCCGAAGACCACCAAGATTATCGGTCACACACTGCAGATCGGTCCGATTTATGCACAAACATTCAAACCTGATGCGATCGAAAAAAATCCTGTGCGCTGTGCAGATCCCGTTGTTGCCAAGAAAATGGAAGCACTGATTCTCCAGCGAAAGTCTGAGGCTGATTCGGTGGGCGGGGTCATCGAAATTCGCATCCAGAAGCCACCGAAGAATCTTGGTGATCCTGTCTTCGATAAGCTCAAGGCACAGCTTGCGAAGGCCATTATGTCCATCGGTGCTGTGACAGGATTCAGCTACGGCGCGGGATTTGCGACCGCTGACATGCGCGGGACGGAGTATGTGAAGAATAAAGAAAATTTCGGTGGTATCCTCGGTGGGATTTCGACCGGAGACGACATGATTTTGCATCTCAGCATCAAGCCTGCATCGTC